>JAKOSQ010000185.1 GCA_029777215.1 Bacillota bacterium | reverse complement strand
TGAGGAAAGTCCGGGCTCCACAGGGCAAGGATAACGGGTAACGCCCGCCGAAGGCAACTTCAGGAAAAGTGCAACAGAGATATACCGCGAATCGTCCCATCCCCCGTACTCGCATCGAAGCTTGCTTCGGTGCGAAAAGGAGGAGCAGCGAAGTGACTGAGCTTTGCCGCTTGCGGCAAAGCGAAGGATATGGAGCTTGCGACGACGCAAGGGTGGAAAGGCGAGGTAAGAGCTCACCCGACGGCTGGGAACAGTCCGCCGCTGTAAACTCTATCCGGAGCAACACCGTGGGAGGACACATGGCTGGCCCGGCCGTCCTCGGGAGGTGGCTGGAGCGCGCCGGCAACGACGCGCCTAGATAGATGGCCGTTTAAGACAGAACCCGGCTTACAGACCCGCTCGCACATCAAAACAGTGATAAACCCGCCAGCACCTTTGTGCTGACGGGTTTATCACATCCTTTTTGAAAGCCTCGCAGAGTTCGCGCCCGCAGGTGCGAATAAAGTGGAAAGTTTTTTGCGGCGGCGCACCCCAGGGTGGCTTCTCTTGCCCCTTCGGGACGATTCACCTTCTGTACGCCGCAAAAAACACTTCTCGTGGAGTGCGCGTCGAAGTGCCCGCTTGCAGGCGCTGAAACGGGAAACGAAGCGCAGCCCCTCAACCGGCACAGACCGCTGGACTGTTTCGGTTGAAGTTTATTCTCCCTTATATTTCTTTCGTGTCGCGATGCCGCCGCGGATGTGGCGCTGAGATTTGTTGTATTCTAAAAGTTCCTTTACCTCGTTGAAGAGAGGTTTATTGACGTAGTACAGCCTTTCCGTTACATCCTTATGTACGGTAGATTTGCTCACGCCGAAGTGTCTGGCGGCGTCGCGGACGGTGGCTTTGTTTTCGATCAGATAGTTGGCCAGATCTACGGCCCGCTCGTCGATGTTCTCTCTCATACGATCCCTCCCGGAAATTGTTCCGTATCGCATCCTATGTGAGAGTGGCTGTCCGTTATGCCCCTTTTCCAAAATGGGCCGCGCGCCTTTGATCAAAAAGCTCCCGCGGCAATCGCCGCGGGAGCTTTTTCAGAAAATAAAACAGATCAGGTTGCCGTGTCCCTCGTTGACGAGGCGCTGCATGGCGTTTTGCAGCTTTTTCTGCGTCGCCAGCGGCATCCGCGTGAGCTTGGCAGTCAGACCCTCCTCGGCGATGTCGTACATCGATTTGCCGAAAATGTTTGACTCCCAGATTTTCGTGGCTTCACCCTCGAAATTCTGCAGCAGGAAGCCCAAAATCTCCTCCGAGGCGTTCTCGCCGCCGACGGCGGGCGAGACCTCTGTGACGACGTCCGTGCGCAGCATGTGGATGGCGGGCGCGCTTGCGCGCAGAACGACCTTGTATTTGCCGCCCGCGCGGACGATCTCCGGCTCCTGCAGGACCATTTCGTCCGAGCCCGGCATCACGACGCCGTAGCCCTTTTCGCGCACGTCGGAGAGCGCCATGGCGACCTTGTCGTATTGACGCTTGACCTCCGCAAGTGCGGTCAAAAGCGAAATAAGCTCGCCGTCGCTCGTGATCTCCAGACCGCTCTCGGCGCTGATCGTGCGGTAATAGAGCTCGCGCGGCATCTCGATCTTCACTGAGAAGCTGCCTCTCCCCATCTGGACGTCCGTCAGGCTCGCGGCGCTCACGTTCTCCACGGCGGCAAGGCGCTCTGCGAGCCCCTGCGCGTCGCGCAGTTTTGTGACGTCCGCCGCGGCGCTCAGAATTTCGCTGTACAGCGCCGTTTTAATCGCGTGTCCCTCCGGCAGCGCCTCCACCCACTCGGGCAGCCAGACGGCGCACTCCTCCGCCGAAAACTCGCCGAGTAGCGTGCGCAGGAGCTTCGTGACGTCCTCCTCGCGCAGAGACATCGCGTCGGCAGTCACACAGGCGACGCCGTATTTTTCCGCGAGCTCACGCCCGAGAGAGAGCGCCGCGTCGCTGTTCGGCTGCGCGGAATTGAGCAGGACAAGGAAGGGCTTGCCGATGTCTCGAAGCTCCGCGACGGCCTTTTCCTCCGCCGCAACGTAGTTCTCGCGCGGGATGCCGCAGATCGTGCCGTCCGTTGTGACGAGCAGGCCGATGGTCGAGTGGTCGCGGATGACGCGGCGCGTGCCCTCCTCGGCGGCCTCGGAGAGGCTGATCTCGTGATCGAACCACGGCGTTGCAACCATGCGCTCCGCGCCGTCCTCCTCAGTGCCCGCGGCACCGGGGATCATGTAGCCGACGCAGTCAATGAGCCGAACCGCGATCTCGCTCCCTTCCCCGACTGCGATCCTGACCGCATCCTCGGGGACGAACTTCGGCTCCGCCGTCATCACCGTCCGGCCGGAGCCGGACTGCGGCAGCTCGTCGCGGGCGCGCTCCTTCACATAGACGTTGTCGATGGCCGGAATGACCATCGTCTCCATAAATCTCTTTATAAAAGTCGATTTCCCTGTGCGGACCGGGCCGACGACGCCGACGTAGATATCTCCGCCGGTGCGCAGGGCGATGTCCTCGTAGATGCTGCTGTCCGTCATATTGATCCCCCCATTTGTTTGGCTTGTAAACTCTATGGACAGCGGGAGGGATTTATGCCGTTCCGCGCCTGCCGGGCCGTCTTTTTTTCGGGCGGGGCAGACGCGCGGGAGCGACTTCTTCTGTTTCCTGAGCGCCGCCTGCAGCGTCGCGTACAGCTGTTCGGGAGCAGCGGGCTTCGGGATATGTCCGTTCATGCCGGCAGCGTCGACGGCCAGATAGTCAAAAAAAAGTTCCCCATACGAACAGCAGCGAGAATTCAAATCATTTTCTTGTTTGTCTAATGGTGCCTTCGGTCATATAATCAGCCATTTTTAAAGCTTCCTTCTGTATCTCATCATATTGGACTATGCTCTGTTCATATTGCC
>JAKOSQ010000021.1 GCA_029777215.1 Bacillota bacterium | reverse complement strand
CTCTCTCGCTACCACGACCGAAGACCCCATCGCGCCTTTCCGCGTGATCGGCGACTATTCCAAGAAGCTTGGCGACGTCTTCACAGTCAAAGCCGGTTTCATGGATGGCAAGGTCCTTTCCCAGCAGGAGATGGCCGATATCGCCATGCTTCCGTCCAAGGAAGCACTCTACAGCAAGGTTCTCGGAACCATGCTCGCCCCCATCACCAGCCTGGCTGTCGTACTCGGCCAGATCGTCGAACAGAAGGGCGGCTCCCTCGAGTCCGCCGAGCCCGCAGCCGAATAATCGCGCGGGACACTTACAAAACTTAGGAGGAAATTACTATGGCAAGCGAAAAAGTTACCGCTCTGATCGAAGAAGTCAAGAATCTCTCCGTTCTCGAGCTTTCCGAACTCGTACACGCACTTGAAGAGACCTTCGGCGTTTCCGCCGCTGCTGCCGCTGCTCCTGCCGCAGGCGCTGTCGCTGCTGCTCCCGTTGAGGAGAAGACCGAATTCGACGTCGTCATGACTGACTTCGGCGCAGAGAAGATCAAGGTCATCAAGGAAGTCCGCGCCATCACCGGCCTGGGCCTCGCTGATGCAAAGGCACTTGTTGAAGGCATCCCCGCAAAGATCAAGGAAGGTGCCAACAAGGAAGACGCTGAGGCCATGAAGGCTCAGCTCGAAGGCGCCGGCGCAAAGGTCGAACTCAAATAAGTTCGCTCAACACGCAAAAAAAAGCCACCGCTTGTGCGGTGGCTTTTTTTTTCATCTAATGGGTCGTTCCGCGAGGCATATTAATATTTCGCCTCCCGCCGGACAACGTTGGAGAGCAGGAGGACGGACAGCAGGTTCGGGATTGCCATGAGGCCGTTCGTGAGATTGGAAAAGCTCCAGACGAAGGAGAGTCCCGCGACGGCGCCGATCACAGCCGAGGCCGAAAACAGCAGTTCGTAGACACTGCGGACGGTGCGCCCGAAGAGATATTCCGCGCAGCGGCAGCCATACAGTGACCAGCTGAGGATCGACGAAAAGGCAAAAAAGACGATGCAGACGGCGATTATCGTCCCGGCTGTGCGTCCGCCAAAGGTGCTGGCAAAGGCGGAGATCGCCAGCTCTGCGCCCGCGTCGTGCCCATAGGGGACGTCGACGCCGCTCGTGAGAATGGCGAGCACTGTCAGCGTGCAGATGACAATAGTGTCGGCAAAGACCTCAAAGATGCCGAAGAGGGCCTGCCGCGCGGGCCGCGTTTCACTCGTCGAAGCGTGTGCGATCGGGGCGGAGCCGAGGCCGGCTTCGTTGGAAAACACGCCCCGGCCCACGCCCAGCCGCAGTGCCGCGCGCATGCCAATGCCGACGCCGCCGCCGAGGATCGCCTGCGGCCGAAAGGCGCCCACAAGAATGTCGCGAAAAACACCCGGCAGCGCCTCGCCGTGCGTGAAAATTACTGTCAGTGCTCCGGTGATGTAGAGCACGCTCATCGCCGGCACGAGCCGTTCCGCGACGGCGCCGATGCGGCGCACGCCGCCCAGCAGCGCGAGTCCAGCCGCCACGGCGGTCAGAATTCCCGCGCCGAGCCGG
>JAKOSQ010000184.1 GCA_029777215.1 Bacillota bacterium | reverse complement strand
TGGGAGTACCCGATGGAAAAGCTGCCGGAAGTGGTCAAAGCGGCGGTCGACACCTGCGTCTGGCCGCTGTACGAGGTCGAAAACGGCGTCTGGCGGCTCACCTATACACCGAAGCAGAAGCTCCCGGTCGAGGAATTACTCCGTCTGCAGGGCCGCTTCAAGCACATGTACAACCCCGGCAACGAGAGGATGATCGAGGAAGCGCAGGCCTGGGTCGACAAAAAGTGGGACCGCCTGCTCGAACTCACGGGCGAATAAAAGGCTTGAGCGCATGAAAAATGCGTGGTATCATAGAGCCGAAATATCGGCAGGAGGTCATCACATGGAACCTACGATCTTTACGAACGACGTCATTCTTGCGTGGCTCAAATACTTCGCGCAGAACGTCGACATCGACCTTGCAAAGCTGCAAATTTTAGACATCACCGGCCCGAACAAAAACCTTATCCCCGCGATCGCGAGCCACCGCGCGGTGCTCGTCTTCACGGACGCGGGCCATCCCGATATTTTTTACGACATGTGGAACGCAGAGCTCGGCGACTGCGACATCTGGTACAACGAGGGCAGTGACCCCACGGGCCCGGTGAAGCACGACAAGCTCTCTGACATGATCAACCGCGGCATCAACGCCTCGGCCGCCATGCTCATCGAAAACCCCAACGCCCGCATGAGCGTGCATGTCGGCATGGAAAACAGCCGCTTCACCTGCGGCAGCGTGCGCTACTGCTGCCGCGAGGTCCGCGCGGTCATCATGAACAAGATTGATCTCGGTGACCGCGACAACGTCTGCATCATCTCCGGCGAGAGCATCGCGGTTGAGGCCGCACTCATCGCTGTTGAGGGCCATGTTGCCGCCATTGAGTACAACGCCGAGGACCGCGAGACGATGAAGGAAAACATCGTCCGCTTCGGCCTCCAGAACGTCACCGTCGCGGAGAGCCTCGACGACGAGGCCTTTGCGGGTCTGCCGGTCCCGGACATTGCCTTCATCGTCGCCTCGCCGAAGATCGGCGCGGAGATAAAAAAGCTTGCCGCGATGAACCCGAACATGCGCTTCGTCGTCTACACGCTGAACTTCGACCTCTTAAACGCCCTGCCCGCGATCTTTGCCGAAAACGGCATCACGCGCACCGAGGCCATCCACGTTGAGGTCCTGCGCGTCAACTCCAGGAGCATGGTCGAGCCCTTCCCGGCCCCGTGGATCATCTCTGGAGAGAAAAACTGATTATTCGACAAAAAAGCCCTGCCGGACGGCAGGGCTTTTTTATCGGATGATTTATTTGTTTTTAGCCACGCGGCAGGGCGTTTGGCAGCTCGCGCAGGGGCCGTCTCCCTTGACGCAGGTGTTCCAGAGTTTGTCGGCCACGGGCGCCCAAGCTTCGGCGGCGGCCTTCGTCTTGGCCGTCAGGTCCTCGACGCTCTCGGGGGACTGCATGTCGGTGGACTTCGCGCCGGTCTGCTCGACCATCATGCGCAGCTTTTCTGGGTTATCGAGCAGCGGGCAGGGGCGCAGAAGGTTGTCGTTGAAGGGCTGGTTGTTGTGGTAGGCCATGAACAGCGGGCTCTTGAAGGCCTCGAGCAGCGTCTTTTCGCGGATGTTGGAATCCGAATAGTGGATGAAGGCACAGGGCTCAATGTCGCCGTTGGCGTTGATGTGGAGGTAGTCCTTGCCACCGGCGATGCAGCCGTTGACATACTGGCCGTCGTTCCAAAAGTCCATCGTGAACAGCGGCTTCGTTTCGCGGAAGGCGCGGATCTGGTGGAACATGAATTCGCGCTGCTCCGGCGTAGCCATGAGCTCCGGCACCGCGTCCTTACCGACGGGGATGTAGGTGAAGAACCAGGCGAACTTCGCGCCGAGATCGATCATCTTGTCAAAGTAGGCCTCGGAGCCGATGACCTCAATATTTTTGCTCGTGTAGCAGCAGGAAATGCCGAAGACGAGCTTCTTGCGCTTGAGCAGCTCCATCGCCTGGATGACCTTCTGATAGGTGCCCTCGCCGCGGCGGAAGTCGGTCTCCGCTTCGAAGCCCTCGACCGAGATCGCGGGAACGAAGTTCCGGACGCGCAGCATTTCGTTGGCAAACTGCTCGTCGATGAGGGTCGCGTTGGTGAATGCGAGGAACTGGCAGTCCGGGTGCATTTCGCAGAGAGTGATGATGTCCTTTTTGCGGACCAGCGGCTCGCCGCCGGAGTAGATGTACATGTAAATGCCCATCTTTTCGCCCTGCGTGATGATGCTGTCGAGCTCGTCGAGCGTCATGTTGAGCTTGTTGCCGTAGTCGGCGGCCCAGCAGCCGGTGCAGTGGAGGTTGCAGGCCGAGGTCGGGTCCATGAGGATGGCCCAGGGCACGCTGCAGCCCTCTTTTTCGCGGGTCTTGTCGCGGCGCTCACCGCCGAGAATGTTGGAGTTTACGATGAAATTTTCAAAGAGCGTCAAACGCTCGCCGTCGTCAATATCGGTCCAGAAGCTCATGAGGAGCTTGTTCCAGTTGCTGTCCTTGCTCTCGAAGGCCTCGCGGCAGGCCGCGACCTGATCCTTCACGCGGCCGGACTTTTCGATCCAGTGGAGGACCTTTGGAATGTTCTTCTCGGGGTCCTTGTCCATGTAACGGATCATTCTGCCGAGACCGGCAGTGTAGATTTTTTCCTTGAAGTTCTTTTTTGCACTCGTTTTTCTGCTCATACCAACTGCCCTTTCTTTCTGTATTTAATGCGATCATAGTCTATATTTTCAATAAATGTCATTGGACACATTTGAAAAAGTGTGTAAAATTTGAGCAGATGCGAGGCAATTGGCAATTTGTTTGGCACAGGGGGTGCAAATGCCTGTTTTCATTTTGCGGGGACCTGCGATAGGATACAAGGCGAATAACAGAATGAAGAAACTGGTGGTTTTAACATGTATAACGATGTCAACGTCAGACTTCTCAAGGCTTTCGCCGGCCGCTGGGTGGACCGCGCCGAAACGGACACCCGGCGCAGCATGCGGCGCCTCGCGGAATACGGCATCAGCTTTTCGAGCGGCAGCCTCAAGGAGTTTTTCACCCTCTCGCGCGAAATCCTCAACGATAGTCACAGCCCCTACTATCTGCTCGCCTACGAGTTCATCCGCGCCACGGAAAAGGGCCGCATCACGCAGTTCGGCATCAACTTTGGCTACAACGGCTTCGCGCACGAAAAGAAAAAGGAGACGCCCCTTGCTGTCACGATCGACGGCGCGGACATTCGGGACGCCGCATCCTTCCACCAGCAGCTCACGCAGTGGGACGCGCACGAGGCCTCGATCGTCTTTCTTTTCTGCGACGGCGACCGGCCCTCGCCGGAACTGATCGACGCGGAGACAAAGCGCTGGCCGAAGCGCGCGTTTTTCCTCTTCACGGACGACCCCGCCGCATTGGGGTATTCCTGGGGCAAAAACGTCATGCTGCTGCTCGACGCGGGCGACGCGGAATTTGCCCGGCTTGCCGCCGCGCAGAGAGAACACAAAATGCTCATCGGGTCCTATCGCCGCTTTGACGAAAAAAATGCGCAGGACTGCCTCTCAGACGCCTTCCTCGACGGCGTGCACGACGCGGGCGCAAGCTTTCTGCTGCTGCTCAAGGCGCGGGACTGCTCTGATGACTGCCGCCGGCGCATCAACGAATTTTGTTACGCCGAGAAGCGCGCGCCGCACCGCGCCCTCTTCGTCTCCGAGCTTTTTGGCGACATCGAGAGCATCAATGGCATCATTTTAAACTGAAAAGAGCCGGCCCTCGGGCCGGCTCTTAATATGTTCGTTTTCATTCCCATTCCGCGCGCTCGCGGCGCTCGCGGCTGCGGCGGCAGCGCTCGATATCGCCGGGGTAGAGCAGCTGACCGCGCTCGGCGAGCGCGATGTAGGCCCGCTTTGTTATAGCGGTGAGCTCGCGCGGGGAGACGTCCTCGCCGCCGCGAAGCCAGCGCACGAGGGCCGAGCGGAGCGTGTCCGCCGTGAAGCGGGCGTAGGTCTCGCAGTTCGGGCCATCGCCGAAATATTTTTCGATCTGCTCGGCGCACAGCCGGGTGAAGACCTCGGAAAAATAGTCGGAAAAGCAGTTTTGCCCGGTGAAGGCGAAGGCGTTGACATAGTAGGCGCGGTTCTCGCCGAAGTATTCCGCGATCGTCTCAAAAAGTTCGAAGGGCTCGGCGTAGCTGCGGGAGCGGACGCGCTGAATAAATTCGTAGTCGAAGACCCAGAAGACGAGGTCCTGCTTGTCGCGGAAGTGGTAGTAGAAGCTGTTGCGGTTCATGCCGCACGCCGCGCAGATGTCGCGCACGCTGATTTTTTCAAAAGGCTCCGCCGACAGCAGGCGCTTCATCGCCTCACCGAGCGCTTTTTTGGTTATGAGTGATTCGGACACCGCGCAGCCTCCTTTACATTTTGTTTATTATATCAAATTTGGCCGCCGCATACAAGTGAAAGTCCGCAAACGGTACGCGGCTGCGGGCGCGTTTGAAAAATCCCGTCGAAAGCTATTGACAAAAAACGCTGCCAAAGGTATAATCATTCTCGCGCGTTACAACTTGCGCGTTACAAAATGCTTGAGTGGCTCAATGGTAGAGCACATCACTCGTAATGATGAGGTTGTGGGTTCGATTCCCACCTCAAGCTCCAAGAACAGCCCTGTAATCTCAATGGTTACAGGG
>JAKOSQ010000183.1 GCA_029777215.1 Bacillota bacterium | reverse complement strand
CACCTTCCCTTGCTGTTTTCCACAAGGATATCACGTCCGGAGAAACGTGTAAAGCGCAAGATACGTCCCGGCCGGGGCGCGCGGCGGCAGAAAAAGCCCGGAGAGAGCGGGCGCTCTCTCCGGGTGGGGACTGCTGCATTTTTCTGCGGGCGCGGGACTTAGGAAGCCTTGCCCGGGCCGTCGTCATCGTCCGGCGCCTGCGGCGGGACCGATGCGGCGGCGGACTTTTTCTTCTTTCTGTTGGCGACGCCGAAGCCGATCAGGGCCGCGGCGGCGACCGCGACGGCAATGTAGACGGAGCTGTGGCTGGAGCCGGCGCTCTCGGTCTCGGCCGCTGCCGGACTTTCGGAGGCCGCGGCGCTCGCCGCCGCCGTCGCGGTGAAAGCGGTGGAGGTGGCGTAGGTGCTGTCGAAGACGCTGCGGTCGATGAAGTCCGTCGTGAGCGCGTTGTCGTCGCCGGTGGTGACGGTCGTGGAGTAGCTGCCGGTCACGGTGACGGTGTACTCGCTCTCGCCCTGGACGACGGTCTGGCTGTTCGCGACGATGGTGACGGTTTTGCCGCCCTCATCGACGATTTGCGCGCCGCTCTCCGCGTTGAGCTGGGAGACGGTGGAGTTGCCCGTGACGACCCACTTCGAGCCGCTGCCGATGTTCACGACGGCGGGCGCGTCGGTCGGACTGGCGTTGACGGCGTTGGTCGAGATCGTGATCGCGCCGGTGTAGCTGCTGTTTTCAAGGAGGTAGAGGTCGAGGCTGCTGATCGTGTCGACGTCGATGTCGCCCTTGAGCGTTTCGCCGAGACCGGTGAAGACGACGGACGCGCCGTTGCTGCCGGCGGTGCCCCAGTTGTTCGCATCGTTGCCCTGGACCTCGAGGAGCTTTGCCTTGCTGGAGTCAAAGTCGAGCGTCGTGCCGCTCAAAACGACCTTGGCGGAGGTGTTCGTGAAATAGAACATCGCGCCGCTTTCGATGGCGCTTTTGAACGTGGAGTTGACGGCCTCAAAGTCGGCCTTCTCGCCGGTCGTGGACTCGGCGTCGCCGGAGGTGGACTGGTAGATAATGACGCCGTCCGCCATCGGGTCGCTCGCGGTGGCCTTGGTGATGGTGCTCTCAAGCTGCGAATTGTAGATAAGGATGGTGTTGAGCCCCTCCATGCCGGCGAGCTGGCTGCCGGTGGCGGTGCCGGTGACGTTCGAGACTTGAATGTTGCCGGTGGAGTACAGCAGCGGCGAGCCGCTGCCGGCGGTCGAAAGCTGGCTGTTCGTCACGGAGATGTTGCCGCCGCCGCGGTCGGTCGCGATCGACGCGCTGTGGTCGCCCTGTGTTGTGATGTTCAGCTTGTTTGCGACGATGGTGCCGCCGTAGGTGGCGTCGAGGCCACGGGAGTTGCCTGCGGTCGTGGCGATCGTGTCGTCATTGGCGTAGACGGTCGCGCCGTCGGTGGAGAAGATGCCGTTCGAGCCTTCGCTCGAGGCGCTGAGCGTGCTGCCGGAGATGAGCGCTTTCGTCGCGTCGCCCACGGCGAGGAGAATGGAGTTGACGCCGTAGAAATTGCAGTTGTCGCCGTTGGTGTCGTCGCCGGATTTGACGAGTTTGCCGTTCGTGATCTTGAGCGTGCCGCCGTTTTCGGCGAGGGCCGCGTTCTGGTCGGCGGTCGCCGCGGTGGCGGTCTCGCCGTTGGAGTCCTTTTCCGCGCCGTCGGCGGTCAGCGCGCCGGAGAGGGCGCCGCTGTAGTCATAGGTCATGGTGTCTGCGCCGCCGGGGGCCGCGCCGCCGCGAGAAACTTTCTGCGCTTGGTAGCTTTCATAACTTTTTCCTCCAGTCAAATACGGCTTTCGCCGTCTTGTGAGCTCAGACTAAGGCGCAAACTTAAAAACTACTATACAATGTTCACGTCTCCGGCCCGCTATTTTGCGCGCAGGGCCTTGCGGAGCGCCGATTTTTCTTGTAAACTGAGAAAAAAATAGAATATATAAATAAGTACAGGTGTCCGCAAGGAAAACAGGGGGAACGGAAAAT
>JAKOSQ010000182.1 GCA_029777215.1 Bacillota bacterium | reverse complement strand
CTCGACGGTCTTTTTTTCGCAGAGGGCGGCGAGGATGTCGTCCGCGAATTTGGCCTTGTCGCCGCTGCCGTGGACGACCGCGACGCCGAGGGCGGCGACGTCATCCGGCGAAATCTGCGCGTAGCAGCCGCAAACGGCGACGACCGCGCCGGGGTTCTCGCCCTCGATGCGGCGGATGGCCTGCCGGGACTTGCGCCCGCTCTCGGCGGTCACGGCGCAGGTGTTGACGATGACGACGTCCGCGCTCTCGCTCTCCCCCGCCGGGACCACGCCGCGGGCTTTTAGCATCGTCTCGAGTGCTTGTGTTTCAAACTGATTTACCTTGCAGCCAAGGGTCTGGATCTTGTATTTCATGTGTTCACCTTGTAATTCGTTTCTTTCAGATATATAATACTTATTTATGAGAAAAAGCCGGTCTGACCGGCCTGCGATATACGGAGGATTTATGACAGCGTATTTGGATAACGCGGCGACAACACAAGTCTGCCCGGAGGCAGCGAACGCCGCGATGAAAATGATGACCGAGGTCTACGGCAACCCCAGCTCCACCCACACGATGGGGCGCGAGGCCAAGGCCGTTTTGGACGCCTCGCGCGCGAACGTCGCCAAAGCCCTCGGCGGCAAGGCGGAGGAGGTCTTTTTCACCTCCTGCGGCTCGGAGAGCGACAACTGGGCTCTGCGGTCGGGTGCGGAGCTCATGCACCGCAAAGGGAAGCACATCATCTCGTCCGCCGTCGAGCACAGCGCCATTTTGCAGTCGCTCGAGCTTCTGGAAAAGCAGGGCTATGAGGTCACGCGCCTCCACCCGCAAGCGGACGGCAGCATCTCGCCCGAGGCGGTGCGCGACGCACTGCGCGAGGACACGATCCTCGTTTCGCTCATGCTCGTCAACAATGAGACGGGCGCGGTAACGGACATCCCCGCAATCTCAAAGCTTTTGAAGGCCAGCGGCAGTCCGGCGCTGCTGCACACAGACGCGGTGCAGGCGTTTTTGAAGGTGCCGTTCTCGGTGAAGTCGCTGGGCGCGGATCTCGTCTCCGTCAGCGGTCACAAGGTCCACGCACCGAAGGGCATCGGGGCGCTGTGGGTCAAAGACGGCGACAAAACGATCAAGCTGCCCCCGCTCATCGCGGGCGGCCTGCAGGAGGGTGGCCGCCGCGCCGGGACCGAGGCGCTGCCGAACATCGCGGCCTTCGGCGCCGCGTGCGAGGTCGGCAAGGCGGCCTTCGCGGAGAGCTACGCACACGAAAAGGCGCTGCGCGCCCTCGCCGTTTCGCGGCTCACCGCTGAAAACGAGGGTCTGCGCGTTCTCTCGTCGGACGCCGCTGCGCCGGGCATCCTGAGCATTTCCCTGCCCGGCTACCGGAGCGAGACGCTGATGAACGCGCTCGAGGTCAGCGGCATCTATGTGTCGAAAAGCTCGGCCTGCAAAAAGGGCCACAGGAGCTACGTTCTGGAGGAGCTGGGTCTCCCAGCCGACGTCATTGACGGCGCGATCCGCTTGAGCTTTTCGCGCTTCACGACGGAGGAAGAAGTAAGCTTCTTCTGCGACGAGCTGCGCCGCGTCCGCCAGAGCGTCTACACAAAGCTGCGTTAACTGATATACTACTGCAAAAACAAGCTTCGCGTCAACAAAAAACGGCTGCCGTATTTCTGCGGCAGCCGTTTTAGCATCTTGTTTAGCAGTATTTTTTGATGTTCTCGCCGATCTGGTCGGGATCAAGGGTCGCTGTGATCGTAAAGTTGATGTTCTCCTTTTCGCCGAAAGCATCGAGCTCGGCGAGGAGCTCCGCGATCTTGTCGAGATCGGGTTCCGTAAACATTTTCATAAGGCCGTCGATGAAGATGTGCGAGATGTCATAATCCGCTGCGTGCAGGCCGCTGATGAAGCCGCGGAAGAACTCGGGAGAACCAAATTCGTAATCCGTGATATGGATGAGGCGGACGGTGTACGGGATATCGTAAGTGAGATTTCTCTCCTTCTCGAGGCAGATGACGCTGCCGCTTTCCTCTTCGACTGACTTTTTGACTTGTTCGACCAAAGCCTTGGTTTTGCCGGTCCCCTTGAGGCCGACGATCAGCTTAACCATGGTAACCACTCTCCTTAAACCTTTTATTATAGTGAAACGTCCGAATGTCGATCAAAAGTCTGTGCCGGGTCTTTTGCTGTGTCTATACTAACATAGTTTTAACACAACATCAATGGTTACTTTCCGACGAAAAAGGGGACCGAAATTTTCGGTCCCCGAAAAAAATTTATTTTTCCTCTCTGCCGAGGAGCTTGAACATGTTGCTCTTGTAGGCCTCCACGCCCGGCTGGTTGAAGGGGTTGACGCCGGAGATATAGGCCGAGAGCGCACAGCTCATCTCAAAGAAGCACACGAGCGAGGCAAAGCCCTCCTCATCCCGCTTCGGAACGGTGAGGGTCATGTTCGGCACGTCGCCCTTGATGTGCGCCGCCGCCACAGCCTGCGAAACGGTCTTCGCAACATCGCTGAAGTCGCGGCCCGCGAGGTAGTTGAGCTTGTCGCGGTCGCCGAGCTCGAAGGGGATTTTCAGCGCCTCGTTCGGCTCGTCAAAGCAGACGACCGTCTCCATCAGGCGGCGCGGGCCGTCCTGGATATACTGGCCCATGGAGTGGAGGTCGGCGTTATACTCGACCGAGGCCGGGAAAATGCCGACGCCGTTTTTCCCTTCGCTCTCACCGAAAAGTTGCTTCCACCACTCCGCCATGAAGCGGAACGACGGCTCGTAGCACGCGAGGATCTCAACCGTGCGGCCGCACTGGTAGAGGTGCTGGCGCGCGCCGGCGTACTGCCAGGCGGGGTTCTCAAAGCTGCGCAGGTCGAGATCGTGCATCTCCCGCTCGGCGGCCTCGAGGACGCGCTCGATGTCGATGCCGGCCACCGCCATCGGCAGCAGGCCAACCGGCGAGAGAACGCTGTAGCGTCCGCCGACGTCGTCCGGGACGACGAAGCGCTCCCAGCCCTCCGCCACTGCGAGATCGTGCAGCACGCCGCGGCTGGCGTCCGTCGTGGCAACAATGCGCTTTTTTGCGTCCTTGCCATATTTCTTTTCGAGCAGACCCTTGAACACGCGGAACGCGAGCGCCGGCTCGAGCGTGCCGCCGGACTTGGAGACGATGTTGACCGTGAAGTCCCGGTCGCCGATGAGGGCGATCGTCTCGTTGATGGCGGCGGCGGACAGGCCGTTGCCCATGAAGTAGACGTCCGGCGTGTCCTTTTGGATGAGGTTGTAGTTCGGAGAACGCAGCAGGTCGATAGCCGCCCGCGCGCCGAGATAGGACCCGCCGATGCCGATGACGACGAGGGCCTGACTGTTCTGGCGGATCTTCGCCGCGCAGCTCTGGAGCTGTTTGAGCTCGCCCTTTAAAACGCGCTCCGGCAGCTCGAGCCAGCCAGTGAACTCCGCGCCCTCGCCCGTGCGCTCGAAGAGCGTTCTGTGCGCGTCCGATATTTTGGAAATGTCCGGGCCTGCGGGATCAAAAAAAGTCTTTGCGCCCGTGAGATCGACTCTGACCATAAAACGGCCTCTTTTCTTTGTGCTTGTGCCGCGGCTGCCGCCGCGGAAAATCTTGCCTTTCGGTGCTTTTATTTTACACCGTTTTGGCCCGAATTACAAGTCATATCTGCGTCCCGTGGGGCGAGCGGCCCGAAAAGTGCCGCAAATTTGCACCCGGGTGGTGCACTTATCCCGCAAACAGCCGTGAAATTGCCCTGCCGTACATTTTCCCGACGGTCAGCTTCTTTACCGCGCCGTCCGCGAGCAGCGGCACGCGCGCAAGCTCCGCGCCGTCCGAGCGGACGATCATCTCCCCGAGCTTCTGCCCGGCCGTCACCGGCGCGGGCACGCTCTGCGGCAGAGCGAATTCGTACTGCACGTCGCCGAGCTTATCCTTTTCAATGAGCAGCGTTTTGTCGCCGCTGTACTGTGGTTGCACGCTGTCCGTCTCCCCGAGCTCGACGGGCACAGGCGGCAGCGCCTCCGGGCTGCGCAGCGGACAGAGCGCAAAGCTGGCAAACGCCCAGTTGAGCAGCGTTTTGGCGCTCTCGAAGCGCTCTTGAGACGTCTGCCCGTGCAGAACGACTGCGATGTACTCGACGCCCCCGCGCTCCGCCGTGGCAGACAGGCAGTACATGGCCCGGTTCGTAAAGCCCGTCTTGAGGCCCGTCGCGCCCTGGTAAAAGCGGATGAGCTTGTTTGTGTTGACGAGCTGATTTTTCCCGTCGCGGAGGGAATCCATCCAGATCGTTGTGTACTTCCGAATGCTCGGATAGGAGATGAGCTTTCGCGACATGATCGCGATGTCCATCGCCGAGCTGTAGTGGTCCGGGTCGTTCGTGAGCCCGGTGCAGTCAACGAAGTGGGTGTCCTTCATGCCGAGCTCGGCGGCCCGCTTGTTCATGCGCGCGACGAAGGCCTCCTCAGAGCCCGCGATGTGCTCCGCGAGCGCCACGGCGCAGTCGTTGGCCGAGACGACCGACACGGCCTTGAGCATCTCCCCGACCGTCAGCGTCTCCCCGTCTTTGAGCCAGATCTGGCTGCCGCCCATCGACGAGGCGTGCGCGCTGCCGGAGACGCTGTCGTCCTCCTTGAGCCGCCCCGCTTCGATCTCCTCGACCGTCAGCAGCAGGGTCATGATCTTTGTCACGCTCGCGATCGCCATGTGCTCGTGCGCGTTTTTTTCGTAGAGGACCTTTCCACTCGT
>JAKOSQ010000181.1 GCA_029777215.1 Bacillota bacterium | reverse complement strand
AGGGCCGCCGCGTCTTCCTCTCGATGACAGTGCAGGAAAACCTCGAGATGGGCGCATACACCCAGAAGAAGGGCGACGACATCGACGCCGAGCTCGAAAAGGTCTTTGAGCGCTTCCCGCGTCTGAAGGAACGGCGCCGCCAGATCGCCGGTACGCTCTCCGGCGGCGAGCAGCAAATGCTCGCGATGGGCCGCGCGCTCATGTCAAAGCCGGAGCTGCTGATGCTCGACGAGCCCTCGATGGGCCTGTCCCCGATCCTCGTCGACCAGATCTTCGACATCGTCAAGGAGCTCAACAAGCAGGGCACGACGATCCTGCTCGTCGAGCAAAACGCGCAGATGGCGCTCTCGGTCGCTGACCGCGGCTACGTCCTTGAAACAGGAAAGATCGTCACTTCCGCCAGCGCAAAGGAACTTTTGAACGACAACGCCGTCAAAAAAGCGTATCTCGGGGGGTAAAGCCCTAAAACAAGAGTTAGCGGCTCTTGTTTTAATAGGTTCTCGCGCCTGCGGGCAGTGTCAAAGAAAAACCTTATTACTATGTTTCCCGCAAGCGGAAAACTGCGTGAACGGATTTTCTTGTCCTTTTCCCACAAAGTCTTTCGACTTCGCGGGAGCCCTGTAAGTAACGCCTCGGGGAAGTGAATTCCCCGAGGCGTTTCATTTTATTATTTTCGCCGGTTAGACCTTCTGGGGCCCCATCAAGTCCTTGATTTGATGGGGAAAGCCGGAGCATCGGAGCGACTGAGCTTTCGGGCTTGTCCGGAAGCGAAGGATATGCAGCTTGCAACGGCGTTTCGCCGTGTCCGGCGGAAATTCTATCGCACGGCGATAGGACGTTGGGATGCGAGACGCGCGACGGAGGCCTGTCTTTGGCAGTCTTTTCTCCGCTTTGTACTAAAACCGTATCGTGCTTGTTGACTTGAACCCACTGAATGTTATATACTTAGCTAAGTATGGATTTTACTCCCCGCAAAGCGCTGTGAAAGGAAGGCGGTCTGTTGAACGTACTTTATCTCATCAACTATGCCGGCAAGGCCGGGACCGAAAAATATGTTGAAAATCTCGTTCGTATCCTCGGGCGGGATCAAATCACACCCTTTTTTGCCTACAATATCGACGGCGAGCTCTCTGAAAAAATGCGCGCCGCCGGCGTGGAGATGCTCCAGCTCGACATGGGCAAAAAGGCGGCGCTCTTTTCCGCGCCCAAAAAGCTGGCGGAGTTCTGCCGCGGAAACCGGATCGACGTCATTCACGCCCAATACCCGCGCGAGAACCTCATCGCGCTGCGCTCGAAGAAATATTACGGCGCGCCCCGCGTCGTGATGACGAGTCACCTCACGCTGCGGCTCAGCGGCGCTTCCGGTCTGGTCTGGAAGCGGCTCAACCGGCACTTCAGCCCGCAGGATCACTGCGTCATCTCCGTGTGCCGCGAGGGACACGACATCCTCATCGAAAACGGCGTGCTGCCGGAACGCATCAAGATCATCTACAACGGCATCGAGCCGGCTCCCCTGCCCGCGCACAGCGACGTGCTGAAAAAAGAGCTCTCGCTGCCGGACGACTGCTTCGTCTTTTTCATCATGGCGCGCTTTGCGCCGGAAAAGGGGCTTGGCTTCCTCGTCGACACGCTCGCGGAGCTCAAAAAAAAGACGGACAGGCCGTTTTGCTGCGTCATCGCGGGCGACGGCGAGCTCATGGACGAGGTCCGCGCGCAGATCGCCTCGCTGGGACTCGAAAACGAATGCCGTCTGCTCGGCTACCGCACAGACACAAAGCAGCTGCTGCCGGGCGCGGACGCCTATCTCTGCTCCTCGGAGTGCAACGAAGCCATGAGCTTCGCGATCCTGGAGGCCATGAACGCGGGTCTTCCCCTCGTCGTCACAGACGTCGGCGGCAACCGCGACCTCGCAGAAACGGACATGCAATGCGGCTTCGTCGTCAACTACGGCGATACGACCGCATTTTCAGATAAAATGAAGCTTCTCATGGACGACCCCGCGCAGCGCGACGCGCTTGCACGGGCCGCAAACGACAAGGTCGCGAAATACTTCGACCTTGAAAAACTCGCCGGCGACGTCTGCGCCGCCTACAACTAACATTCGGAAGGCAGGAAAACAAAAAATGGTCGATCAAAACGGAAAGCTCTTCGGTAAGATCAATCTTATCGATCTCATCATTATCCTCGTTCTGCTCGCGCTCGTCGCGACCGTCGCGGTCCGCGTCATGAAAAACCGCGAGGCAACCAGCACCATCCAGAAGGTCAACATCACGTTCTACACGGAAGAAGTTCCGGACTATGTCCCGAAGGCCATGGAAAAGGGTGCACCCTGCTCGGACGCCACGGAAAACTCCGCCCTCGGCACGCTCGAGAGCTTTGAGACTGCCGATCCGCTCGGCTATGTCACGAACACCAAGGGTCAGGTCGAGGCCGTCACCCGCCAGGGCTACAATTCCCTCGAATTCACCACCCTCGCCTCCGGCGAGCTCACCGACAACGGCGTCAAAATCAACGGCGTCACCTATGCTGTCGGCCACTCGCTGACCGTCTACGCCGGCAAGGCCAAGGCCTACTGCAAGATCAAGGACATCCAGCCCGCCGCCTGAGCGCCGCACCCGATAAATTACTATGAAAGCGGGGTGGCCGAGTGCTCTCCTCAAGTATTCTTGGCAAGCTCTACATCCTCTGGACGCAGAGCGCCGTCTGCGCCTTTCTGCGCGGCATCTACCGCGCGTTCAGCCGCAGCTTTAAAAACAGTGTCATCGTCAACTGGTTCGTGCGCGACAGCCGGCTTGAGCCGATCTCCCGCACTTCCCTTTTCGCGCGCATTT
>JAKOSQ010000180.1 GCA_029777215.1 Bacillota bacterium | reverse complement strand
TGGAGGTGTCCCGCTATCGCAAACATAGCTCATCAGATCAACGAGGAAATTACAGACAAGGAAGTCCGTCTCATCAGCGAAACCGGCGATCAGCTCGGCGTAATGCCGCTGCAGCAAGCCATGGATGTCGCGATCGAGAAGGATCTCGACCTGGTCAAGATCGCTCCCGGCTCCAACCCGCCCGTCTGCAAGATCATGGACTATGGTAAGTTCCGCTTTGAGCAGGCCAAGAAGGACAAGGAAGCCAAGAAAAATCAGCACATTGTCGAGATCAAGGAAGTCCGCATGTCTCCCGGCATCGGTGAAAACGACTTCAACGTGAAGCTCAAGAACGCGCAGAAGTTTCTTACCGACGGCGACCGGGTCAAGGTATCCGTGCGCTTCAGAGGCAGAGAAATGGCCCACACAAACTTGGGCGAGGAGCTGCTCAAACAGTTCGCGGAAAAATGCTCGGAGATCGCCGTCCTCGACAAACAGCCGAAGCTTGAAGGGCGGAGCATGTCTATGTTCCTCTCACCCAAAGCACCCGCACAGAACAAATAATCAATTCAAAGGAGAAAACCGTTATGCCTAAGCTCAAGACACACAGCGCCTCAAAAAAAAGATTTAACCTTACCAAAAGCGGCAAGGTAAAGCGCGCTCACGCTTACAAATCGCACCTGCTCAACGGCCACGGCAAGACCACGAAGATCAAAAGACGCCTCCGCAAGGGCGCTTATGCCGATTCGACCAACGAAGCGACCATCAAGCGCATGATTCCCTATAAATAAGGAGGTACTTTAAAAATGGCTAGAGTTAAAGGCGCGATGATGACGCGCAAGAGAAGAAATAAAGTTCTCGGCATGGCAAAGGGCTACTGGGGCTCCAAGTCCACCCACTACAAAATGGCCAACCAGGCGGTCATGAAATCCCTCACTTATGCTTACGCGGGCCGCAAGCAGAAGAAGCGCGATTTCCGCAAGCTCTGGATCACCCGTATCAGCGCAGGCTGCAAGATGAACGGCATGAACTATTCCACGTTCATGCACGGCCTCAAGCTCACCGGCATCGATATGAACCGCAAGATGCTCTCCGAAATGGCAATTCATGAGCCGGAAGCTTTTACCGCGCTCACCGAAAAGGCCAAGGAAGCGCTCAAGGCGTAAAGCAAACATATAAAGCGGACGGCGCTGCTGTCCGCTTTTTCTTTTGTTGTCCGATCAGCTCCGCCGCCCGGCGCACAGTTTTATGCCCGCGCGGCGGATCGGACAGCGCCGAAAAAAATGCAAAAAAGCTGGTGAACATATGATCGAACTTAATGTATCGGAGCTGCGGGAAAAGGCGCCGTCTCTGCATGCGGGCGACCGCGTCCTGCTCTCCGGCACGGTCTATACGGCGCGGGATGCTGCGCACAAGCGCCTGTTCGAGCTGCTCGACAGGGGAGAGGCCCTGCCCTTCGCCCTCGACGGCGCCGTCATCTACTACACCGGCCCGACGCCCGCACACGACGGTCGTCCCGTCGGTTCCTGCGGTCCGACGACCTCCATCCGCATGGACAAGTTCACGCCGCGCCTGCTGGACCTCGGCCTCGCGGGCATCATCGGCAAGGGCGAGCGGGGCGAGGACGTCTGCGCCGCGATCGGAAAAAACCGTGCGGTGTATTTTTCCGCCGTCGGCGGGGCCGGCGCGCTGATGGCCAGCGCTGTCGTCTCGGCCGAGGAGATTGCCTTTCACGAGCTCGGCTGCGAATCCATAAAGCGCCTGACCGTCAAGGACCTGCCGCTCACCGTCGCGATCGACTGCACGGGCGGAAATATCTTTCGCGACGAGAAGAAAAAGTACCGGACCGTCTGAGCGTCGGTTCCCGCCGCGATCGGGCGCGAAGAGCTGCTAAATGGCGGCTCCGGCTGCCGCAAAAAAACTACATGCAGAAAATAGGCGCGGATTATACGCCTGTTTTTTGCATTGTGCCTATTGACAAAAGGCTACTGCTATGATATCCTTTTATCGAAAGTTAGATAACTCTAACTCCAATGTGAGACGATGAAATCGAAAGAGTTCAAACGGAGGAGGAACTGATATGAAAACACTCAACAAGGTCCGCGTCGGCGGCAGCGCAACCATTGTCAAGCTCCACGGGGAGGGCGCGGTCAGACGCCGCATAATGGACATGGGCGTGACCAAGGGCGCCAATGTCTACGTCCGCAAGGTAGCCCCGCTCGGCGACCCCATCGAAATAACGGTTCGCGGCTATGAGCTTTCCGTCCGCAAGTCGGACGCCGCGATGATTGAAATCCAGTGAGGCCGAAAAGCCAAACTGGATCGTCTTGCCCCGGCGATTAGACGCGTCTAATTAATTATACTAATATTTGGAGGACGTAACATGGCAATCAAGATCGCCCTTGCCGGCAACCCCAACTGCGGCAAGACGACGATGTTCAACGCCCTGACCGGCAGCAACCAGTATGTCGGCAACTGGCCGGGCGTTACCGTTGAAAAAAAAGAGGGTCAGCTCAAAAGCAACCGGGATGTCATTATTCAAGACCTGCCCGGCATTTATTCGCTGAGCCCCTATACGCTTGAGGAGGTCGTCGCGCGCAACTATCTCGTGTCTGACAAGCCGGACGCAATTTTGGATATCGTCGACGCGACGAATATTGAGCGCAACCTCTATCTCACAACGCAGATGATCGAGCTCGGCATCCCGGTCGTCATTGCGCTGAACATGATCGACGTTGTGCGCAGAAACGGCGACCAAATCGACCTTGACGCGCTCGGCAAAGCCCTCGGCTGTAAGGTCTTCGAAACCTCCGCCCTCAAAAACGAGGGCCTTGAGGAGGCCGCAGCCTATGCCGTCAAGATCGCGCAGGAGGGCACGCCCGCCAAAAACCCGCCGGTCTTTCAGGGCAGCGTGGAGCACGCGGTCGCCCACATCGAGGAGTCGCTGGAGGGCAGGGTGGAACCCCGCTACCTCCGCTGGTACGCGGTCAAGGTCTTTGAGCGCGACAAGGAAGTGCTCAAGCAGATGAACTTCAGCGAGGCCGAGTGGGCGCATATCGACGGCCACATCAAGGACTGCGAGGAGGAGATGGACGACGACGCCGAGAGCATCATCACCATCGGCCGCTACGACTACATCGAAAAGCTCGTGTCCCGGAGCGTCGTCAAAAAGGATCGCGGCCGGGCCTCCGCCAGCGACAAGATCGACAGCATCGTGACGAACCGTTTCCTCGCCCTGCCGATCTTCGCGTGTATTATGTTCCTCGTCTACTACATATCCATGAGTACGGTCGGCCGCTGGGCCTCGAGCTGGGTCAAGGACACACTGTTTGACACCTGGATCGCCGGCGGGCTGACGGACTGGTTTGCGCAGATCAACGTCGCGCCGTGGCTCTCGGGCCTCGTCGTCCGGGGCATCGTCACAGGCGTCGGCTCCGTCCTTGGTTTTCTGCCGCAGATGATCTTGCTCTTTCTAATGCTCTCCATTTTGGAGGACGTCGGCTACATGTCCCGCATTGCCTTCATCATGGACAAAATTTTCCGCCGCTTCGGCCTCTCCGGCAAGAGCTTCATCCCCATGCTCATCGGCTCCGGCTGCTCCGTGCCGGGCATCATGGCCTCCCGCACGATCGAAAACGAACGCGACCGGCGCATGACGATCATGACGACCGCCTTCATTCCCTGCGGGGCAAAGATGCCTTTCGTCGCGCTCATCGCGGGCGCGCTCTTCGGCGG
>JAKOSQ010000179.1 GCA_029777215.1 Bacillota bacterium | reverse complement strand
CTCGACAAACTCGACCTGCTCGGCGGCCCGACAATCGAAAACGGCGTCATGCGCTACAAGCTCAGCGACATGCTCTCCTACCTCCGCGACGGGGCGGACGTTGTGCTCGACGAGGGCAACACCATCCGGCCCGAGTGCGCCGAGGTGCTCCGCTCTCTGACGGACGCGGCGCGGCAGATTGAGGTCCCCGGCTACGGTCTTGTCAAAATGCACCCGGTCTCCTCCTTCACGATCACGATGAACGAGGACTACGCCGGTACGAACTTCATGAACGAGGCGACGATCGACCGCTTCACGCCCATCCAGATGTCGGAGCCGGAGAATATCGTCGAGATTTTGCGCCGCGTCGTGCCGGACGCACCGGCGGAGAGCCTGCACACCTGCGACGTCATCTACCACAGCATTTGGGACGAAATACGCGCCCCGGAGGGGCTCGAGCCGGAGGCCATGACCATCCGCGGCTTTGTCGACGCGCTGCGCGCCGAGCCCCTGCTGGGTCTGCGTCTGAGCCTGCTCGACAATGTCGCCGGCAAGCCGCAGGACGCCTACACCCGCGGGCGTCTCACGGAGCTCATCGAGAGCCTGCTCCGCTGAGAGCGCGGAAACAGTCTGCAGGAAGGCGGTACACAAGATGACCGACAGTACATTTCGCGGCACGCCGCTCACTGCCCGGGACCGGAACGCGCTGCAGAACCGCTACAAAGGCGTCTTTTTCCGGGAGACCTTTATCGCGCCCGAAAACAGACCTCTGCCGCCGGGGCTGCTCACCGAGGCCGGGCGTCTGCACGCGAAGCTCGACCGCATTCTCCGCGAGCAGCGCGTCTGCGAAGCGAGCCGCCGCAGTGGTGCGCTCGACTGGGAGGCGCTCTGGCGCTTCACCGTTGGCAACCCGGACGTCTTTGCGCACAAAACGCCCCCGAAAGCGGGGGAAAGCGACTTTTACCTGCTCATTGAGCGCGGCGACAGCGCCCGCCTGCGCACGGCGCTGCTGGCCGCCGCCGTCCTTGAGGAGGCAAGCAAAGACCTCGTCCACTTGAAGATCGTCTGCTTTGACGGCGACGCGGACGATGTAGAACACTGCGTCATCCGGGATTTTGACCAGAAGGAGCGCGGCTGCCGCTGTTGCGGCGCGCTCGATCAGCTCGCCGCCGGCAGCGGCGGCAGGAACGGCTATTCGATCCGCGTCGCGGCAATGGAGCTGCAGAAGCGAAACAAAAAGCGCCGGGTTCTGCTCGTACTGCCGAATGGCCTCCCCCCGGCCTGCGAACAGCCGCCGGCAGAGATTGCGGACGCACGCTCGGCGGTACAGGCGGCGCGCCGCCGCGGGACCATCGTCATCCCGGTCCTGTACGGCGCGGCGGACGTCCCTGAAAGCCGCGAGTCCTGCCGCCAGATGTACGAAAAAGGCATCGTCTCAACCCCCGCGGAAAACCTGCTTCCCGCATTGGAAAAGCTGATAATCACTCTGATTAGATAAAAAAGGCTCAGACGCGGCCGGTTGTATATTTCGCCGCAATAGCCCCGCTTGCACGGAGAAATAGCCCCACCGTCACGGCGTTTTAGCCCAACCGTCACGGTG
>JAKOSQ010000178.1 GCA_029777215.1 Bacillota bacterium | reverse complement strand
TTTCGAGGGGATCGTTGCGCCAGCGGTTGATGCGGTACTCGCGGGCGTTTTGAAACCACATGTGGCCCGTACCGCAGTCGGTCGCGAGGTAGGAGAAGCGACCGTTCGTGAGGACGTCGCTCCAGGCGCGGGGCGGGAGGGAGCGGTCGACATGGAAGGAAAAGCTGCCGTCGTCGTTCCAGCAAAAGTCCGGGAAGGACTGGACCGGCGCGCCGAGCGCCGGGGCGGGGACGTCATGCGCGGGCAGCGTGCACGCCTCCAGGGGCGCTACCGCCGCGCGGAGGATGGCTTCGACGTCGGCGGAGCGGTCGAGGATGAAGATATGAGGGCTCTCGCCGCCGAGGGTCCGCTTTTTTTCCGCCAGTGCATTTGCGGCGGGGCGCAGGTATTCGCCGCCCTCGTCCGTCAAAAAGACGAGGTCGAAGGGACGGCCCAGCGAACAGAGGAAGGCGTGCTGAAGAATGCGCGTTTCCGCCTCGGCAAGGGCGTCGTCGCCGTCGATCTCCCGGACAACGAGCGGCAGATCGCCCGAGATGCCGAAGAGCCAGAGCTCGCTTTTGGCGGGCGCGCCGGCTTTGTCGGCGGGAAAGGTGAGGGTTGCGAGCAGATCCATCGCGCCGGAGAGCTGCGGCGGCGTGAGCCCGAGCGCTGCAGCGAGGTCTGCCGGCCAGTCGGAGGCGTCGGACGTCCCGGCGGTCAGGACATGGTGGGCGGAGGCGAAGGCGTCGTCCGCCGTCAAGCCGACGGCGAGGGCGAGCGTGACGGAGACTTCACCGCCGGCGCTCAGATGGAGCGGAACCTTTGCGACGACGAGTGCGTCACTGAGCCAGCCGAGCGGCGGGAAGGGGGCGGTGAGCGCCGCTTCAAGCCCGCCGCGTCCCGGCAACAGGTCCGCACGCGCGGAAAATTCTGCCGGCTGCGTCGAAGCTAAGCAGAGGTGCAACTCAGGCTCTTTGCCGCGCGCGAGACGGCGCAGAAGCAGAGCGTTGCCGCGCTGCGCGGCGCACAGGCCCAGACCGCAGAAGGCAGGATGGCTGCGGTAGTCCGCGAGCGGGACGAGGACCGGTTTGAAGACGGCGACGAGCTCGCAGCCCTCGGCGTCGCCGTCACTGCGGAGCGTGACGGTGCGCTTTTCGCCGTTCGCGGCGGCGGAGACGCTTGCGGTGACCGTGGCGCACAGGCCATTAAAAACAAAAGATGTCTCAGAATGAGATAAATCAAGCGAAAAATTAAATGATGAGAGAGAACCGGCACCAAAACCGGCCTGCAGGGGCAGCAGTGCACCGCCGCGGCGGAGATAGAGCGCAAAGCCCGGCTGCCGCTCGTCGGCGGGCAGATAGGGCGCGACGCCGCGCCACTGTGCGGAAAACGCACCGCTGCCCGCCGCGAGCAGGGCATACTCGCCGTTTGAAAGCAGGGTACACTCCGGCGCGCTCGGGTTGGCGGCAGACCCGTGCTTTTCCCACCAGAGCGCGCCCGCGCGGGGCGGGGCCTCGGGCGCACGCTCCTCCGTCCGCGAGAGCAGAACGCCGCCGAGGGGCAGCTTCTCTTCGAGCAGACAGGCGTAGGCCGACATGGCGGGGTCGCGCAGCAGACGGTGCGGCATGATGCCGGCGCAAAGGGCGTTGCCGATTGCGACGAGACTCATGCCGAGGTGGTGGGCCATGACGCAGTCGACAAGCTCGCCCGCGCGCGACGAGACACGGCTCGGCGTGAAGTCGACAGCCTCGACAAAGCCGTATTTTCCCGCCGCGCCGAGGGCTTCGAGAGCGTGCAGGTTGCGCACGACGGGGTGGATATCCGTGCATAGGGCGAGAAAGCTCGCGTAGGGCGCGACGACATATTCGCGGTCCATGCCGCGCCGGAGGGCGAGCGGCGCGCAGCCGTGCGCCTTGTAGCGGTAGTTCAGCGCCGGGTCGAGCGCGAAAAACGCGCTCTCAGACACGCCCCACGGAAGACCGCGCTTTTTTCCGCAGGCCTGCTGGACGCGCGCGGCGAAGCGCTCGGTCTCCCAGAGGAGAGAGCCTTCGACGCTGCGAAAAAAGAGGCTGGGCATGAGGTATTCAAACATGCTGCCGGTCCAGGACACCATGCCGCGGTAATAGCCGGAGGAGACCATCGCGCGGGAGAGCGCGCGCCAGTGGCGGCGGGGAACGTCGCCGCGCGCGACGGCGTAAAAGCCCGCGGTGCGGGCCTCGCTCGCCATGAGATCGTAGCAGGAGTCGGTCAACGCGTTTTTTTCAAGGTCGAAGCCGATGGAAAACAGGCGGTGTGTGCGGTCGTAGAGCGGGGCAAAGGACATTGGCGCGAGCAGCGCCGCGCATTTCTCCGCGAGGTCGGGACGGCCGTATTCAATCAGGCCCTCGCGCGCGATTGTGAGGCAGACGGCGAGGTTGCCGCTGTCGACCGTGGAGACATAGGCCGGGTGCAGGGGTGCGAGGGTCACGGTGTCGTACCAGTTGTAGAGGTGTCCGTTCCACTTCTGCAAGCGGACGAGGGTGCCTAAAATATTTTCCATGAGCGTCACGGCGGCCTCCGGCTTGGCGATGCCGAGGTCGGCGGCGCTCAGGCAGCTGAGAAGGCACGGGCCGATGTTCGTTGGCGAGGTTCGGTGGGCGACGCCTGTCGGCGGGCGCTCCTGCCAGTTGTCGGGCGGGAGGAAGTTGTCCTTCGGCGTGCAGAAATCCGTGAAAAAGGCCCAGATGCGCTTGGCGCAGGTGAGAAGATAGCCGCGGTCCGCCGAGGAGACCGGCACGTCGCGCACGATCATGCGCGAGAGCAAAAACGCAAACCACGGCGAGAGCAGCCATAGCAGGCCTGCGGCCCACGCGAAGGGACACTTCGCAAAGCAGACGGCGGCTCCGGCGGCGACGCAGGGCCACATGGCGAGATAATAGCGCGGCACGCCGTGCTGTCGGCCCTCGAAGGCGGAGGCGGGCGTCCATTCGAGCAGCTTCCGGCGGCTGAAGCCCATGCGCCAGAGCGCCGTGACCGCCGCCGAGAGGCTGACCCAACTCTCGAAAGGCAGGAGCAGCAGCTTTACGAGAAACATCTGCAGCGCGCCGCCGACGCCGGAACAGACTTCGCTTTCAAAGCGAAGGTGCAGCTCGTCTTCGTCGCGGAAGAGCGCCGTAATCGCCGCGACGAGGAAATGGAATGCGAGGATCAGCACGACCAGCAGTGCCGCACGTAAATATTCCCCTGTGGGGACAAACAACGCTGTCAATATCGCCAAAAATGAGAACAGAGCGACAAGACTCCGCCGCACACTGTCGAACAGCCGCCAGCGGTCGATCGCAGGAAGCCCGCGTCCGGGCGTGAACAGCCAAGGAATATTTTGCCAGTCGCCGCGTGTCCAGCGGTGCTGGCGCTTGTAGTAGGACAGAATGTCCGAGGGAAATTTGTCCATGAGCTCGACGTCGCCGACGTAGCCGCCGCGCAGGATCGCGCCCTCGATCGCGTCGTGCGAGAGCACCCAATTTGCAGGGATGCGGTTTGACATACATTTATAAAAAGTATCGATATCGACGATGCCCTTGCCCGCGAAGCCGCCGCAGTCGAAGGCGTCCATGTAGAGCTCGGAGCTGTCGCTGCCGTAGGGGTCAAGACCGCCCTGTCCGGCAAAGATATTTGCAAATCGACTTTTCTCGCAAGAGGATAATTCCGAGGAGATGCGTGGGTGCAGCAGGC
>JAKOSQ010000177.1 GCA_029777215.1 Bacillota bacterium | reverse complement strand
GGTGTAAAATCAAAAGTGACCGGCGGCGACATCAGCGCCGCAAAACCCTGCGAATGAGGACTCTGCCATGAAACTCCGGAAAAAAATCACTGCCCTGCTGCTGACGGCGGCACTGATCTGCGCGCTGACGCCGGCGGCCCTTGCCGCGGACCCTGTCACCTACGCTGCCTGCGATGTACTTATGAACGTCACGAGGGGTGAGACCTACTACACCAAAGATGCCGACATCGCCCGAGACCCCGCGAGTCTCACAAAGCTCATGACCGTCTACATGATCTATGAGGCGATGGCGCGCGGCGAGATCACCAAAAACAGCACCGTCACGATCAGCGCGCACACGGGGGAAATCAGCGCGGACGTCACCGCGGTCAACGTCCCGCTGACCGTCGGACAGCGCTATACCGTCGACGAGTTGCTCGCGGCGACGATGGTTGTCTCCGCCTGCAACGCGGCCTCCGCGCTGGGCGAAAAGCTCGGCGGGACGGAGAGCAATTTTGCCGCGATGATGACCGCAAGGGCCAAACGGAGCGGCTGGGCCATGTCCTTCACGGACGCCTCCGGTCTCGACGGCGGCGACCGCATGACGGCGCGCGCCGCCGCAGCCCTCGCCTCGGCCCTGCTCACGCAGTACCCGGACGTGCTCAATTATTCCGCGCGGACGGGCGTCACCTTCCGCGGAAAATACTACAAGGCATCCAACCAGCTCCTGCCGGGTTACGGCTACGCCTATTCCGGCGCGGACGGACTCAAGACCGGCACGACAAGCGCCGCAGGCCGCTGCCTCGTCGCGACCGCCATGAGAAACGGCCAGCGCCTGGTCGCGGTCGTCCTCGGCGGCGGCAGCGACGAGGTCCGCTTCGGCGACGCGATACGCATGCTCGACAGCGGCTTTTCGCGCTCCCTGCTCGTGCGTTCGACCGCCGCCTTCACGGTGGACGGCGCGTCGGCTGCGATCCATGCCTACAATTACGCGGACAGCTGTTTCGTGTGTCTGCGCGACCTCTCGGCGGCCCTCGCTGCCGCTGGCAACGGCTATTCGATCGCGTGGGACGCCGAGACGAACGTCATCACGCTCAATACCGGCGGCAGCGCCTCGGCGCTGACGGCGGACGTGCCCGCAACGGCGATGGTGCCGAAGGGCAGCGCGCCCTTTGCCATCAACGGCAGCACTGCGGACATCCAGAGCTACACTGTCGGCGGCGTGACCTACGCTTCGCTGCGCGACCTTGCCCCCTGGCTCGGCTTTGAAACGGCGTGGGTCGGCGCGAGCAACACCGTCGCGCTCACGGTTGCGCCCGCCGTCCGGGCAAAAACGCAGAAATGCACGCTCGACGGCAGACCGGTCGAGTTGAACGTTTGCCTCATCCACGACACCGGCTACTACAAGCTGCGCGACGTCGCCGCCGTTTTGAGCGGGACGGCAAAGCAGTTCGACGTTACCTGGGACCCTGCCAGCGGCGCGATCGCGCTGACGAGCGGAAACGCCTATACGCCGGTCGGCGGCGAGCTCGCGGCCCCGGACGGCACGCTGCGCTTTGCAAAAAAGACGAACAGCAGTCTGGCGCTCGACGGGCAGAGCATTACCCCCGCCGCCTATAACATTGGCAACAACAACTATTTCCGCCTGCGCGACCTCGGCGCCGCGCTCGGCTTCGGCGTGGACTGGGACAACGCGACCGGCACCGTGGTGCTCACGACCGCAGCGGCTGCGCCGAGCCCGTCGCCTGCCGTCACCGCCGCGTCCGCCGTTCCGATGGAGGCAGCGGCGGCAGCGTCCCCGGAGACGCCGCAGCCGGAAAAGGCGGCCTGACAGACAGTAAACGGCCCGGGAAACGCCTTTTCGACGTCTTCCGGGCCGCTTTTTTGCGTTCTTTATTCCGTAGGGCTTACGATGGATGCTCCGCCTTCGATCACGCGGCGGAGGTAGATGTCCACCCACTCGACCGCGGCGGCCTCGTCGCGCGCGAGCACAAAGTCGTAGAGCTGCCGCGCCGTCTGCCGGATGGGGGCGATGCCGTTGTGCTCGAGAAAGCGCGTGTACATGCCGCCCATAGCCTCTCGGAAGGAGTGGTAGAGCAGCGGCAGCAAGATGTTGTCGCTGAGGATGGATAGCTCGTGGAAAAAGTCGAGGATGTCGTCGATCGCCTTCTGCGGCTCCGTTTCGGCGTCCATGCGGTCCAAATAGGGGGCGAGCGCGCGCAGGCCCTCGTCGCTGCTGCGCTCGATCACCTGCTGCACCATGAGCTGCTCGAGCGCGATGCGCGTCTCAATCAGAGAGCGGACCTCGCGGCCGTTGAGCTGGAGATTTTTGTAGCGCATGAGGGCGACCAACGTTTCAAGTGAGCCCTTGTGGACGTAATCGGAGACGAAAATGCCCTGCCGGGGACGGATCTCGACAAAGCCGCAGCTCTCAAGCTCGGCAATGCCCGCCGTCACGACGGAGAGACTCACGCCGGTGCTCTCGACAAGCTCACGCTCCGGCGGCAGCTTGTCGCCGATCTTCAGCTCGCCGGAGAGAATCATGTTTTCGACTTCCTGCACGAAGACCTCCTTGAGGGAGGGCGTGTTCAGTTTGTGGAATGCCATAGGCCGTTTCATCCTTTCTGCCATGGTGAACACATTACGGGTACGTTTGACTAAAGTATAACACCGCGCCGGCCAAATGTTCAACAGC
>JAKOSQ010000176.1 GCA_029777215.1 Bacillota bacterium | reverse complement strand
GAGACGGCCTGAGTGATGCGGCCGACGCAGGTGTCGACGATCTCGACGGCTTTGATCGCGGCGTCCATGACGCCGGTGTGGCCGACCATGTCGCAGTTGGCGAGGTTGCAGACGATGACGTCGTACTTGCCGCTCAAAATGGCCTCGACGCACTTGTCCGTGACCTCAACGGCGCTCATCTCGGGGATGAGGTCGTAGGTCGGGAATTGCTTCGGAGACGGGACGAGGATGCGGTCCTCGCCCTCAAAGGTGCGCTCGACGCCGCCGTTGAAAAAGAAGGTAACGTGAGCGTATTTCTCGGTCTCCGCGATGCGGAGCTGGGTGAGGTGGAGCTTTGCGATATATTCGCCGAAGGTGTCCTCGATTTTCTCGGGCGGGAAAGCCACCGGCAGCTTGAGCTTTTCGTCGTAGCGCGCGGTGCAGACATAGTGCAGCGGGAAAAGGCCGTTTCTGCGCTCAAAGCCGTCAAAGTCCGGCTGGGTCAGCGCATAGGTCAGTTCCCTTGCGCGGTCGGGGCGGAAGTTGAAGAAGATGACGCTGTCGCCCGATTTGATGACGCCGTCCGGGTCGCAGACGACGGGCTCGACAAATTCGTCCGTGATCTTTTTCGCGTAGCTCTTTTCGATGGCGTCCACGGGGTCGGGATCCTGTTCGCCCTCGCCGAAGACAAGGCAGTTGTAGGCCCGCTCAACGCGGTCCCAGCGCTTGTCGCGGTCCATGGCGTAGAAGCGGCCCTGTACGGTCGCGACCTTGCCGACGCCGAGCTCTTTGCACTTTTCAATGAGCTCGCGCATGTAGACCGCGCCGCTCTCGGGCGGGACGTCGCGGCCGTCGAGGAAGGCGTGGATATAGACCTTGTCGATACCCTTGTGCTTTGCCATTTCGAGCAGGGCGTAGAGGTGGGTGTTGTGACTGTGCACGCCGCCGTCCGACACGAGGCCGCACAGGTGCAGCGCGCCGCCCTCGTCGACAGCGTCCATCGCCGAAACGTAGGCGCGGTTTTCAAAGAAAGAGCCGTCGGCAATGGCGTTGGAAATGCGCGGGAGCATCTGAAAGACGACCCTGCCCGCGCCGATGTTGGTGTGGCCGACCTCGCTGTTGCCGATCTGGCCCTCGGGCAGGCCGACGGCGAGACCGGAGGCCTGCAGCTGCGTGTTCGGGCAGCTGGCAAGCAGGCGGTCGAGGTTCGGGGTCGCAGCGCGGGAGACCGCGTTGCGCTCGCTCGCGGGAGCGATACCGCAGCCGTCCATAATGAGGAGGGCTGTGGGAATTTTTTTCATGGTGTTTACTCCTCCCCGGATACTTCGGAAACAGCCTCGATGATCTTCGAAAAATCAACGGGCTTGAGGGAAGCGCCGCCGATGAGGCCGCCGTCGATGTCCGGCATGGACAGAAGCTCTCTGGCGTTCTTGGCGTTCATGGAGCCGCCGTAAAGGATGCTGACGCTGCGGGCGACGCGCGCGCCGTGACGGCTGCGGATGATCGCGCGGATGCCCTCGCAGACCTCCTCGGCCTCCTCGGGGGTCGCGGTCTTGCCGGTGCCGATGGCCCAGATGGGCTCGTAGGCGATGACGCACTGGCGGACCTTCTCGTCGGGGATATAGGACAGGGCCGCGAGGACCTGATAGCTGATGTGCTCCATCGTGAGGCCGCGCTCGCGCTGCTCAAGCGTCTCCCCGACGCAGATGATGGGGTTCATGCCCTTTTCGAGGACGGCGGCGGCCTTTTCGCCGACCATAAAGTCCGTCTCGCCATGGTAGGCGCGGCGCTCGCTGTGGCCGACGATGACGTAGTGCACGCCGAGATCGGAGAG
>JAKOSQ010000175.1 GCA_029777215.1 Bacillota bacterium | reverse complement strand
CAGGAACATGCGTCCGGCGGAGACAGATTGAAATTTTCGCAATATACTCTTGCAAATATATTATCATGTCCGGTCCCGCTTGTAAACTATGGGAAGTTACAGTCTGCCACAGTTTTTTTGACATTCTTTTTGGGTTTAACTAATAAAAGAGATGTGTGAAATGTATGGAATGACCCTGTTTTTCGGAAAAATGTCCTTGTGCTTTGGCGGCGATAGGGGTATAATAGCAAGACATTTAAAGTCGGTACATGTGCCCGTGCTGCCCGCGCGGGCTTGCGATACGGCATTTCGATCAGGAAAGGAGCCTGCGTGATGGTTAAAATCGAAAACGATCTGGGTATGATCAGCATCACCAGCGAGGTCTTCACGAGCATCGCGGGCGAAGCGGCGACGAACTGCTTCGGCGTCAAGGGCATGGCAGCCCGTTCCAAGACGGACGGGCTGGTCCACCTGCTGCGACGCGAGTCGATGTCCAAGGGCGTCGCCGTGAGCTTTAATGAAGACGGCAGCGTTTCCCTGTCTCTCCACATTGTCGTCGATCACGGCGTCAACCTCAAGGTGCTCGCGGAGAGCATCATGAACGAGGTCGCCTACAAGGTCTCCAAGGCGACGGGCGTCGCCGTCAAAAGCGTCGACGTGTGCGTCGACTCCATGCAGGTGAGCTGACGCGCGCCTGTCGGCTCCGGCCGGCCCGAAGCCCTGGGCGTCGGGTCCATTTCCCCTGCCGGACGGCGGCCGTCAGCGGTCTCACGCCCGCATATCATCCCGGAGGTGTTATATTTTGAGAGAAACGATAGACAGCGCGGCATTCAAAGACATGCTGCTGTGCGCCGCTGCTGCTCTGGAAGCCAATAAAAAGCAGATCAACGAACTCAACGTCTTCCCTGTGCCGGATGGCGACACCGGTACCAACATGAGCATGACCATGGGCGCTGCGGCCGTCGAGCTTCGCAAAAAGCCCGTCAGCGGCGTCGGCGAGGTCGCGAAGGTCACGGCCAACGCCCTGCTGCGCGGGGCGCGCGGCAACTCTGGCGTCATCCTCTCGCTTTTGTTCCGCGGTCTTTCCAAGACGCTCAAGGGCAAGGACACCTTCGACGCGCACGATTTCGCTTCGGCGATGGGCGAGGGCGTCGAAGCCGCCTATAACGCGGTCATGAAGCCCGCCGAGGGCACCATCCTCACCGTCTCTCGTCTTTCAGCCTCCGCCGCTGCGGATTTTGCCGAGAGCGGCAACGACGTCGAGCTCATGCTCTCCTGTGCGATCGAAGCGGCGAAGGAAGCGCTCGCGGACACCATGCGCATCAACCCCGTCCTCAAAAAGGCGGGCGTGGTGGACGCTGGCGGCAAGGGCTACGTCACGATCCTCGAAGCGATGCTCGCCTCCCTGCGCGGCGAGGCGACGCCGGACTCCTACACCTCCGGCGAAGTGGAGGATGAGGCCCCGGAGGAGACGCGCTCCGGCGCGGATTTTGCCGATTTCGATACCGGCGCCTACGATTTTGACACTGTTTTCATCGTCCGTCACCCCGATGACGGACGCAGCCTCGCGTCCCTGCGCGAATACCTCTCCTCAATTGGCGATTGCCTCGTCATCAACGAGGGCGAGGAGGAATTCAAGGTCCACGTACATACGAATATCCCCGGGGACGCGCTCACCGAGGCTCAGAAGTACGGTACGCTGGACATCGCGAAGATCGAAAACATGCGTCTGCAGCACGACGAGCTCGTCAACTCGGAGTCGGACGCGGAGCCAGCGCCCGCCGAACCGGAAAAGGAATTCGGCTCCGTCGTTGTCTGCGCAGGCGAGGGCATGGCGGCTCTCTTCGCGGAGCTCGGCGCGGACCGCATCGTGACCGGCGGTCAAACCATGAACCCCTCGACGGAGGACATCCTCAAGGCGGTCAACGCGACCCCCGCGAGCACGGTCTTTGTCTTCCCGAACAACAAAAACATCATCATGGCGGCCGAGCAGGTCGCTCCGCTCACGGAAAAGAAGGTCGTCATCATCCCAACCAAGACGATCCCGCAGGGTGTCTCCGCAATGCTCGGCATGGAGATCTACGAGCAGAGCGAGGAAGAACTCATCGCCTCGGCGAACGAATCGATCTCGAACGTCCACACCGCCCTCAT
>JAKOSQ010000174.1 GCA_029777215.1 Bacillota bacterium | reverse complement strand
TTGCACGGTTTGGGCAAAATAAAAGTGTTTAGCGCAAAAAAATCAAAAAATTTTGCTGCTCCGTCCAGAAAAAACGCTCATTTTTTCAAAACGGCGGAGATGGCCTCGCCGATATTGTGCACGGGGATGAGTTCAAGGCCCTTCGGGGCTTTGACGGTACCGCGCGCGTGGAACGGGATGACGCACTGCGTAAAGCCAAGACGCGCGATCTCCGAAAGCCGCTGGCCGAGCGCCGCGACGCTGCGGATCTCCCCCGTCAGGCCGACCTCCCCCACCGCCGCGAGCTCGCTCGAAATGGGCCGGTCGCAGTAGCTCGAGGCGACGGCGAGGACGGTTGCGAGGTCCGCCGCAGGTTCATCGAGATAGAGGCCGCCGACGACGTTGATGTAAGCGTCGCAGCCGCCGAGCTTGAGTCGTCCGCGTTTTTCGAGGATTGCGAGCAGCATGGCCGCGCGGTTGTAGTCGACGCCGTTGAAGTTCCGCCGCGAGGGGCCCTGTGCGCCCGCGCCCGTGGCGACGAGGCCCTGTACCTCTGCGAGCAGCGGGCGCGAGCCCTCCATGACGCAGGTGACGCAGGTGCCAGGTGCGTCCTTGGGCCGGCCCGAGAGCAGCATTTCGGACGGGTTTTCGACCTCCACGAGGCCGCTGTCCGCCATGTCGAAGACGCCGATCTCGTTTGTCGAGCCAAAGCGGTTTTTGGCCGCGCGCAGGATGCGGTAGGACTGGCTGCGGTCGCCCTCAAAGTAGAGCACGCAGTCAACCATGTGCTCGAGGACCTTCGGACCCGCGATCGCGCCCTCCTTGTTGACGTGGCCGACGATGAAGGTTGTGACGCCGGCGCTCTTCGAAAGCTGCATGAACGCGAGCGTGCAGTCCTTGACCTGCGCCACGCTGCCCGGGCCGGACGTAAGTTCGGGGTTGTACATCGTCTGGATCGAATCGACGATGAGCACGGTCGGCGCAAGCTCGTTTACGGCGTCGACGATCTCGCCAAGCTCTGTCTCCGCGAGGACATAGAGGTTTTCGGCCGCGACGCCGAGACGGCGGGCGCGCATCTTGAGCTGGCTTTTGCTCTCCTCGCCGGTGACATAGAGGATCTTTTCGCCCGCACCGATGCGCCCGCAGAACTGCAGCAGCAGCGTCGATTTGCCGATGCCGGGAGCGCCGCCGACGAGGACCAGCGAGCCGCGCACCGCGCCGCCGCCGAGCACCCGGTCAAATTCGCCGAAGCCGGTCGGAAAGCGCAATTCCGTCTCCTCGCCGATGCTGACAAGCTTTTCGGGCAGAGAGCGCGGCGCGCGGGCTTTTGCCTGGGCAGCGCCGCTCTTTTTGCTTTCCTCGACCGGGGCCTCCACGAGCGTGTTCCACGCGCCGCAGACCGGGCAGCGCCCCATCCACTTCGGCGTTTCGTAGCCGCAGTCGGAGCAGAAAAATGCAGTTTTCGATTTCATTTGTAACCTCGATCATTCAAGTATTGCAGATAAGCGCCGCCGAGGGCAGCCGCCGTTTTCAGACGGTAGTTCCCGTCATCGAGCGCTTTGGCCTCCGCCGCGTTGGAGAGGAAGCCGCACTCGACCAGCACAGCCGGACAGCGCACGTTTTTCATGAGATAGATATTTTCCGCGATGGGCTTCGCGGGACGGTTGTTTCCGGGCAACAGCGCGGCGTCGAGACTTGCGCAGAGGCAGCCCGCGAACGCGTCGCTCCCCGGCGTCTTTGCGTAAAAGGCCTGTGGCCCGTGCGCGGAGCGCTTGGGGAAAAAGTTCTGGTGGATGCTGAGCAGGACCGCGTTTTCCGTGCCGTTGATGAACGCCACACGGGACTTCTGGTCGTAGACCTTGCGTTTGGCGGTCGTTTTCAGCTCCCGCGGATAGGCGATGTCCTCGCTACTTCGCGTCATTTTGCAGGGCACACCGAGCAGTCCGCTGAGATCGGAAAGGCGCACGGCGATGTCCAGATTGAT
>JAKOSQ010000173.1 GCA_029777215.1 Bacillota bacterium | reverse complement strand
GGACATAATATGAAAAAGATCCTTTCCTACGGTTCATTAAATATTGACATCGTCTATAGCGTGCCCCATTTTGTCGCCCCGGGCGAGACGATCGCGGCGCGCAGCGTCAAGCGTTACCCCGGCGGCAAGGGACTCAACCAGTCCGTCGCCCTCGCCCGCGCGGGCGCACAGGTCTACCACGGCGGCAAGCTCGCGGCGGACGGCATGTGGCTGCTCGAGCTGCTGCGCGGCAGCGGCGCGGACACCGGCCTCGTCTCCCAAAACGGCAGCGCGACCGGTACGGCGGTCATTCAGGTGACGCCGCAGGGCGAAAACGCCATCATCATCGACCACGGCGCGAACTTTGAGATCACGGAGAGCGAAATCGACCGGACGCTCGAGGGCTTCGGCGAAGGCGACCTGCTTGTTTTGCAAAACGAGATCAATGACATCGGCCTCATCATGCAAAAGGCAGCGGCGCGCGGGATGCGCATCGCGCTCAACCCCTCGCCGGTGGACGAGGCGCTGCTGGGTATGGACCTTGGCAGCGTGAGCTATCTTATATTAAATGAGATCGAAGGCCGAGCCTTCACTGGCAGCGGCGAGCCGGACGAAATCTGCCGCAGACTTCTTGCAAAATACCCCGGGATGAAGGTCGTCCTCACGCTCGGCGGCGACGGCAGCGTCTATGCGGACGTCGCTCAGAGCTTCCGTCAGCCGGCCTGCCGCGTGAAAGCGGTGGACACGACGGCGGCGGGGGATACCTTCACGGGCTTTTTCCTCGCGTCGGTCGTGGGCGGCGCGGCGCCGGACGAGGCGCTTTCGCTCGCGGCCAAGGCGGCGGCCATCGCGGTTACGCGCATGGGCGCGGCGGCAAGCATTCCGACCCTCGAAGAAGTCAACGCAACAAAACTTTAAAAACAGCAGGGTGGTGAGCAAATGAAAATTGAAATGCGCGACATCGACAAGAGCTTCGGCGGCAACAAGGTCCTCGACAAGGCGCAGTTCCACATCGGCGACGGCGAGATACAGGCCCTTGTCGGTGAAAACGGCGCGGGCAAGTCGACGCTCATGAAAATCCTCACGGGCGTTTATTCCCGGGACGGCGGCCAGGTCTTTGTCGACGGCCGGGAGGTGCACTACACGCACCCCCATCAGGCGGCGGCAGACGGCATCGTCTTCATCTATCAGGAGCTTAACGTCATGTACGACCTCACAGTCGAGGAAAACATGTTCATGGGCCGCGAGATCGTCGGACGGTTCGGCGTCCTTGACAAGGCAGCCATGGCACAGCGCTGCGAGGCGGCGCTCGCGGACCTCGGCGTTTCGATTCCCGTGCGCGCGCCGATGAACACGCTCTCCGTCGGCCAGCAGCAGATGATCGAGATCGCCAAGGCGCTCATGTGGGACGTGAAGGTTCTCATCATGGACGAACCGACCGCGGCGCTCACGCCGAAGGAAACAAAGCGCCTGTTCGAAGTGGCGCGGCGGCTGCGGGAAAAAGGCGTTTCCATCGTCTATATCTCCCACAGGCTCGAGGAAATTTTCGAGCTGTGCGACACCGTCTCCGTTTTGCGCGACGGCAAGTTCATCGCGGAACAGCCAATCGGCGAGACAAACATGAACGACATCGTCAAAATGATGATCGGCCGCGACATCGGTGAGCGCTATCCCCAGCGCGAGAGCAAGCTCGGCGAGGTCGTGCTCGAGGTGAAGGACCTCACGAAGGAGGGCCTTTTCAAGGACGTCTCCTTCTCCGTCCGGGCGGGCGAGGTGCTCGGCGTCTCCGGCCTCATGGGCGCGGGGCGCACCGAGATCATGCACAGCATCTTCGGCGACATCCCGGCTGACAGTGGCGAGATTTTTGTTGCCGGCAAGCGCGTGCGTATCCGTTCGCCGCGGCAGGCCAAGCGCCTCGGCATCGGCTATATCACCGAGGACCGCAAGACCGAGGGTCTGATGCTCGAACAGAACATCCGCATAAACGTCAGTCTCACAAACTACGGCAAGATTTCCAAAAACAGCGTCATTGATTTCCCGGCGGAAAAGAAGCTCGCGCAGCGCGCGGTCGAAGAGCTGCTCATCCGCTGCAGCGGCACGGAGCAGATGTGTGAAAACCTCTCTGGCGGCAACCAGCAGAAGGTCGTCTTCGCCAAGTGGAGCCTCATGGACCCGCGCGTGCTGATCCTCGACGAGCCGACGCGCGGCGTCGACGTCGGCGCGAAAAAGGAGATATACTCCATCATCAACAAGCTCGCGGAGAGCGGCGTCGCGGTCATCATGGTCTCCTCCGAGCTGCCCGAGATTCTGGGCATGAGTGACCGCGTGATGGTTGTTCACGAGGGCGTCGTTCAGGGCTTTCTTGCAAACCTCTGCGGAGACGAGACCTGTCAGGCCGAAGCTACGCAGGAAAATATTATGATTTTAGCGACGGGAGGGCAACTCCATGAATAACACACTTGAAAAAAGAAGCCTCAGTGACATCCTCCAGAAATACGGCGCGCTGCTCACGCTCATTCTGGTCGTGCTGGCGCTGGCGATCATCAGCCCGGATTTCCGCACGATGGATAACTTCATGAAGCTGCTGCGGCAGGCGTCCGTCAACGGTCTCATCGCTTTTGGCATGACGGCGGTCATCCTCACGGGCGGCATCGACCTGTCGGTCGGCTCGACGCTTGCCGTCAGCTCCCTCGTCTGCGCGATGATGATGAAGGCCGGCATCGACCCGATCGTCTCCATGATCGCGGCGCTCGCCCTCGGCATCGGGCTTGGCTGCATCAGCGGCGTGCTCGTCACGAAGGGCCGCCTGCAGCCCTTCATCGCGACCCTCATCACCATGACCGTCTATCGCGGCATGACCCTGATCCTCAGCGGCGGCAAGCCGGTATCGAACCTCATCGCCGCCGGCGACACGGGCGCGAGCGCGGCTGTATTCAGCGGCTTCGGCAAGGGCATGCTATGGGAGATCCCCGTCCCGGTCATCATCTTCGCGATCTGCTTTGTGATCTTCCTCTTTGTTCTATCCCGCACCGTCACCGGCCGGCGCATCTACGCCACCGGCAGCAACGAAAAAGCCGCCCGTCTCGCGGGCGTCAACACGGACTCCATCAAGCTCTTCGTCTACGCGATCTCCGGAATGTTCGCGGCCATTGGCGGCCTCGTCATCCTCTCGCGCCTCGGCTCCGCGCAGCCGACCGCCGGCCAGGGCTACGAGCTCGACGCCATCGCGGCGGTCGCCCTCGGCGGGACCAGCATGTCCGGCGGACGCGGCACGCTCTACGGCACCCTCATCGGTGTGCTCATCATCGCCGTTTTGAACAACGGTCTGAACATCCTCGACGTCTCCTCCTACTACCAGGACGTTGTCAAGGGCGTTGTTATCCTGCTCGCGGTCCTCGCTGACCGCAAGCGCTAAAAAGGCTTTTACCGGCTTCGCCGGTAAAAATAGAAGACAAACCAGATTGAAAAAAGGAGAATGAAAATGAAAAAGGTCATGGTAATCGTTCTGGCATTCGCAATGGTCCTCGCGCTTGCGGCGTGCGGCACCAAAGCGGCAACAGAATCCACCTCAGCAGCAGCCACCTCAGCAGCCGCCGGCGAAAAGGTTTCCGTCGGACTCTCCGTCTCCACCCTGAACAACCCGTTCTTTGTCACCCTCGTTGACGGCGCAAAGGCAAAGGCTGCAGATGCCGGCGTCGAGCTCACCGTTGTTGACGCCGGCGACGACGCAGCAAAGCAGGTCAACGACATCGACGACCTCATCTCCAAGAAGATTGCTGTTCTCATCGTAAACCCCGTTGACTCCGACGCAGTTGCCCCCGCCGTCAAGTCCGCCAAGGACGCCGGCATCAAGGTCATCGCTGTCGACCGCGCCGTCAACGGCGAGACCGTTGACTGCCAGATCGCATCTGACAACGTCGCCGGCGCCAAGATGGCTACCGAATACCTCGTCGAGCTCGTCGGCAAGGGTGCAAAGGTCGCTGAACTTCAGGGCGTCCCGGGCGCTTCCGCAACCGTTGACCGCGGCAAGGGCTTCCACGAAGTCGCTGACAAGGACCTCTCCGTCGTCGCCAGCCAGACTGCAAACTTCAACCGTACCGAAGGCCTTGACGTTATGGAGACCATTCTCCAGGCCAACCCCGACATCAAGGGCGTGTTCGCTCACAACGACGAGATGGCGCTCGGTGCTCTCGAAGCCATCGGCGACAAGGGCATCGTTGTTGTCGGCTTTGACGCAACCGACGACGCCAAGGCGGCTATCAAGTCCGG
>JAKOSQ010000020.1 GCA_029777215.1 Bacillota bacterium | reverse complement strand
CTCGGGGCCGGCGTTCATCGTCTCCGCCGTCGGTGCGGCGGCATTCGGCAGCGTGAGAGTCGGGGGCTTTCTCTATCTTGTCCACATCCTCGCCGCCGCCGCGACCGGCCTGTGTCTGCGCCGGAACCCGGGCGCGCCAAGTGCCGAAGCGCCCGCTGCCGCTCCGCTCCCTTTTCCCGCCGCCTTCACGAAAAGCGTCCGCACGGCGGCGGACACAATGGTGACAGTCTGCGCGTTTGTGCTCTTTTTCAGCGTTCTGGTGGGAATACTTGACGCCTCCGGCGGGCTTTTCCGGGTCTCCGGTGGGATATCGCTGCGTTTCGGGACGGAGCTGCGCTTTTCCCGCGCCCTGCTGCTGGGCCTGCTCGAGCTCGGAAACGGCGCGACGGCGCTGCAGGGGCTCGCGGTGAATGCGAAAAACCTCGCGCTCGCGGCCTTTCTGCTGGGCTGGGGCGGGCTTTCGGTCCACGCGCAGGCCGCCGCCGTGATCATGCAGGGCGGACTTTCCCCCGCGCGCCACGGGCTTTCAAAGCTCGCGCACGGGTTCTGGTCCGCCCTGCTGGTATTCGTTTTATATCCGCTTTTCTTTTAACTGTTTTTCTCGCTCCAGGCGTCGACATCGACGCCGCCGCTCTCGCCGTAGGCGTCAAAGTCCGCGCCGAGCACGCTCTGCACGTCCGTGAGGCCCTGCACCATGTTGTTGTAGAGCGTGTCGTTAATGACGCCGAGATTGTTGCCGGCTTTGTAGCCGTCGATCGCGTCGTGGAGGTTCCACAGGCGGTAATGCCAGTCTGCCGACACGCCGACGTCCGAGAGGTCGACCATGTACATCGGCGCGTAGGCCACGTGCTTGATGCGCGTCTTGCCGGTATCGACATTTTTCTCGATATCGATGTTGACCGCCGCCGTGAGGTTCGTGTAGCGGTCGTTCTGGCAGGAGGCGAGGTTGCCGAGACTGTAGACGAGAAGGCCCGTGTGCTTGTTGCCGGCGCTGTCTTCAACGACGCGCAGCTCCATCGGCTCCGGGACGTGCGTGTGACCGCCGAGTACGATGTCCGCGCCCTGCTGGAAGAGGAAGTCCGCGAGCGCCTTCTGCTGGTCGTTCGCCTCGGTGTGGTATTCGTTGCCCCAGTGCATCTGCACAACGACGAGGTCCGGGGAGAGTGCCTTTGCCGCCTCGAGGTCCTTTTTGAGAAGGTCGTAGTCGATGTCCGTGAGCGTCGTGAGGTAGTCGCGGCAGAAGATGTTCGCGACATAAGGCGTGTCGGTGACGGGCATGCCGTTCGTGCCGTAGGTGAAGCTCAGAAACGCGAGCTTCACGCCGTTGATCTCCTTGATGAGCACGCCGCTGTTCGCGTCGTGCTCGGCCTGCGTGCGGTAGGTGCCAACGTGGTCGAGGCCGTTCCGGTCGAGTACGTCAAGCGTCTGGACAAGGCCGCTCGCGCCGCTGTCCATGCAGTGGTTCGAAGCGGTGTTGATAAGGTCAAAGCCGACGGCCTTGAGTCCGCCCGCGAGCGCCGCCGGGGACTTGAACATCGGGTAGCCCGAATACTCGGTGGTGTCCGGGAAGGTCGTTTCGAGCGTGCACAGGGAATAGTCCGCCTTGGTCACAAAGGGCGTCACGCCCGAGAAGATCGGCGCGTAGTCGTAAGTACCGTCCTTGTTCTCCGCCTCGGCGTTGAGGCCGGTGTGGCAAACGATGTCGCCGCAGGCGCACAGGGAGACGTTTTCCACGGCGTTCGGCGTCGGGGTGGGCGTTGGCGTCGCCTCGGCAACCGGCGAGGGGGAGGCGGCGGCGGCCTGCCGGGCCTTTTCGTTCTGCGCCTGATCGTAGTTCTGATAAAGGAAATAGCCGAGCACCGCGAGGAGTACGACCAGCACGACGCTCAACAGACTCTTTTTGATCTCGTTCATATTCCTGCCCTTTCGATCCTGCAGAGTTGGGGGTGAAAACCGCGTTATCTTCACTTAACTTTTATATTTTAACATAAATCGCGAAAAAAGAAAGTGTATATCGCGAAATCCATGGTACAATGAGTATATCTTTATGCGTTTTTGCGGAGGTTTCCATGGACGAGCTCAAAAAAAATCAAATTTATGAAGCCGAGATCACCGGCTATACAAGTACGGGCGCGGGTGTCTGCCGCATCGGCGGGAGAGCCGTTTTTGTCCCGCTCGCCCTCGCGGGCGAGGTCTGGGACGTGCAGATTTTGAAGGTCTCGTCCTCTGCGGTCTACGGAAAAGGGGTCGAACTCAAGCGTGCCTCGCCCGCGCGCGCCGTGCCGGACTGCCCCGTCTTCGGCAAGTGCGGCGGCTGCAACCTCATGCACATGGACTATGCGGAGGAGCTGAAAATGAAGCTCGCCCGCGTAAACGACGCCATTGCGCGCATCGGCGGACTCGACTTCACGGTTGAAGAAATTCTCGGCGCGGACGAGGACGCCCGGCTTCGCTACCGCAACAAGGCCATTTTCGCCGTCGGCAAAAACGGCGGCGGCCGGGCGGTCACGGGCTTTTACCGCGAGCGCAGCCACGACGTCGTGCCCGCGCCGGACTGCCTCATCCAGACGGAGGCGGCCTGTGCCGTCGCGGCCGCGCTGCGGCACTTCATGGACGAAAACCACATTGAGCCCTACGACGAGAAGACCGGCAAGGGACAAATTCGCCACATCTTCACGCGCTGCAGCCTTCACAGCGCGCAGACCGTTGCCGTGATCGTCTCCGCGCGTGGGCTGCACGACAAGACGGACGCGCTGGTTTCCGCCCTGCGCGAGGCCTGCTCTCAGCTCACGGGAGTCGTGCTCTGCATCAACAAGGACCCCGGCAACGTCGTTTTGAACGGCGAGTTCCACACGCTCTGGGGCGACGACTGCATCGAGGACACGCTCTGCGGGCTGGAGTTTCGCATCTCGCCCCAGAGCTTTTATCAGGTGAACCCGCGCCAGGCCGAAAAGCTCTACGAGCGCGCGGTGGATTACGCCTGCCCGGACGGCGGCACCGCCCTCGACCTCTACTGCGGCACCGGGACCATTTCGCTGTGCCTCGCCAGGCGCGCAAAGCAGGTCTACGGCGTCGAGATCGTCCCGGACGCGGTCGAAAACGCGCGCCGCAACGCCGAGCGAAACGGCGTCACGAACGCCGAATTTCTGGAGGGCGACGCCTTCGACGCGGCGAAAAAGCTCGGTGACATGGGCGTGTGCCCGGACGCGGTGGTCGTAGACCCCCCGCGCAAGGGCCTCGCGGAAAACGTCATCGAGCAGATCGCTGCGATGGGCCCCGCGCGCGTGGTCTACGTCTCCTGCGACCCTGGCACCCTCGCCCGCGACCTCGCGATCTTCGACGGCCTCGGCTACAAGCTCCAAAAAGCCACGGCGGTGGACATGTTCCCGAGATGTGCGCATGTTGAGACGGTAGTATTGATGTCAAGGGTAAAAGAATAAGGGTAATAAGAAGCCTGTAAATAAAGGCTTTCCGGGGGTTTAGAGCAAAAATCTGATTTGTTAGAATCGTGAAAATATCTGT
>JAKOSQ010000172.1 GCA_029777215.1 Bacillota bacterium | reverse complement strand
TATGTGTACGACGGAGAGATCCCCTTTGAGGAGCTTCCGGCGGATTGGGTCTGCCCGCTCTGCGGCAAGCCTAAAAGCGCATTCGTAAAACAGGCGGTCTGAGGACCGCGACTTTGGGCGGCCGCTTTTGCGGCCGCCCGGTTCACTTTTAGGGGGAGATGGAAGCTTGAAAAAACCGAAGAGCGACGCGCAGATCCTCATTTTGCTGCTGTGCTCGTCCGCAATCATCTACGCGATCCAGCTGCTGCTTTTTGAAAAGCCGCAGGACACGGAATTTTATATTTTGCAGGACTGCGCCTTTCTGCCGCTGCAGGTCGCGCTTGTGACCGTCGTTTTGGGCAAGGAGCTCGGCAACCGCGAAAAGCGCCAGCACATCGAAAAGCTCGGCATGGTCATCAGCGCCTTTTTCAGCGAAGCGGGTCTGGAGGTGCTGACTGTCCTTGCCCGTTCGGCGGACGACCCGGAGGCATTCCGCAGAAGCCTTGCCTTTGACGAGCGCTGGACGGCGAAGGATTTCAGCCGCGCCGCTGCCGAAATGGGGCGGGCGGAGCTGCACCCGCGCTGTTTGCCGACGCTGCTGCCGGAGCTCAAGGTGCTGCTGCTCGAAAAGCGCGAGTGCATTCTGGGGATGCTCGAAAACCCGACGCTCATGGAACACGACGGCTTCACCGACATGCTGCTCGCCGTCTTCCATCTGACGGAGGAGCTGCTTGCGCGCGAGGACCTCGCCGGAGTGACGGGCGCGGACGCCGCCCACCTTTCGGTCGACATGGAGCGCGCGCTGCGCCGTCTCGCGGTGCAGTGGCTGCAGCACACCAGCAGCCTGCAGAAGAACTACCCCTATCTCTTCTCGCTTGAGGCGCGGCGCAACCCCTTCGGCTGCTGCAGCGCACCGGTGGAATGAGACGGAGAAAACAGGAGGCATACCAACATGGCGGACATTAAAAAAACGCTCAAGGCCCTGCGCTCGCGCGGCTTTGAGGCGCGCTATTTTGAAACGGCGGCGGAGGCCGCGGACTATCTCGCGCAGGAGTACGCGGGCCGCTCCGTGGCCTTCGGCGGCAGCAAGACGCTCGAGGCCCTCGGATTGTTCGAGCGCCTGAACGGAACGGGCAGCGTCGTCTGGCACTGGAAGCAGGACCGCGAGACGGCGCTCGCCGCCGCGCAGCAGGCGGAGGTCTATCTCACGAGCGCCAACGCCGTGGCCGAGACCGGCGAGCTCGTGAACATCGACGGCGCGGGCAACCGCGTCTCCGCGACGCTCTACGGCAAAAAAGAGGTCTGCTACGTCGTCGGCAAAAACAAGCTCGCCCCGGACTACGACGCGGCGGTCTGGCGCGCGCGGAACGTCGCGGCGCCGCTCAACGCCCGGCGCTTTGGGAAAAACACGCCCTGCGTGAAGGGCGAGCTGCGCTGCTACGACTGCAAAAGCCCGGAGCGCATCTGCCGCGCGCTCGTCACGGTCTGGGGCAAAATGCTCGACTGCGAGCGCGTCGAGGTCGTCCTCATCGGCGAGGACCTCGGCTATTGAAAAAGCTTCGGCAGGCGGCGCGGCCGCCTGCCGAGCTCGTTTTGCGGCATCTGCGGAAAAGAATTTGACAAGAGCCGGGAAAGGCTGTGTGCGGCCTTTCCCGGCTCTTGGGAAGAGAAGGAGTATTGCGTTATGAAAAGAGTTCCCGGGCTGAGAGTCCCGTTGCACTGGTCGGACCTTCAAGCCAGAAGACCACGGCCGCCGCGCGGCTCTTTCTATGTACAACTTACAACATATACAAAGCAAAATCAAATATTTTATTAAATATATCCATATATTTTCTTTGAGAACTCCGGTATAATCATTTCAAGTAATAAAAGTATAACGATTGAATTATGTTAAATAAGCACAGAATATAGGAAAAATAATCGTCAATCAGCACAACAACGGCTGTACTTCACGCGCAGAAAAGCGCGGAGCGCGCGCCGTCTGCCGCTTGACCGCGACAGTTGACGGGCCTGATTTCGGGAGGACCATACATGGAAATTCGCGATCTGCAATACTTCTGCATGACGGCGGAACTCGAGCACGTCACCAAGGCGGCCGACAAGCTGGGCGTGGCCCAGCCCTTTCTCACGAAGGTGATCGGCCAGCTGGAAAAAGAGATCGGCGTGCCGCTTTTCGACAATATCGGCCGGAAGATCAAGCTCAACGAATACGGCGAGGTCTTTTATTTCCACGCCAAAAAGATACTCACGGAGCTCGACAACCTCCGCAACAACATGGATGAGCTCATCGAACGCCGCAGCCACACGATCCGCATCGTGACGAACACGGAGGCCCACTACCCCCAGATCGTTCTGGCGTACCAGAAGGCGAACCCCGACTACCAGCTCGCGATCACCTTTGCCACGCGCGAGGAGTGCATGAACGCGCTCAAAACCGGTGAGCAGGATTTCGCGATCTGCAGCCCCCCGCTGCCGGACGACAGCTCCAAGGGCATCGTCACCGACATTGTCTTCCGCGAGAAGCCCTGCGTCATGCTCCCGCCCGGCCACCCGATGCTCACCAAAAAGTCTGTGAACTTTGACGACATGGCGGGCGAGCCGATGGTCGCGACCTCGAAGGATTCGGCGCTGCGCATCAACCTCGACCAGTGCATGGAACGGCACGGCTTCACGCCGAATATCGTCTGCGAGTCGAACGACTTGAGCATGATTATTTCCACCGTCAAAAGCGGCCTTGGCTTCGCGATCCTGCCCCGCTCGGCCTTTTTCAGTCGTCCGTCCATCCGAAAATACTGCGTCGAGACCTCCATCCCGGACGCGGTCGGCGAGCTCGGCTTGAGCCACAGCGCCACGCCGCGCGACGAGATCAAGGAATCAAATTTTTCCGAGTTTGTCAAGAATTTCAGCGAGAACTACGCGCGCGACTACTACTCGAAGTGCATCTCCGATTTTGCGGAACTCAACGAAGAATAAATCCCGCCAGACCGCGGTCAAATCGATCCGCCGTTCCACCGGGGACGGGCGGACGAAAAGGAGCTGAGCGCCATGTCTGTCATTGCCGCCTTTGCGGTGCCGCACCCGCCGATTATCCTGCCGGAGATCGGACGCGGCGAGGATAAAAAGATTTCCCGAACGACCGACGCCTATCTTGCCGTCATGCGCCGCGCGGCGGCGCTCCGCCCGGACACGATTGTCCTGATGAGCCCGCACAGCATCATGTATGCGGACTATTTCCACATCTCTCCGGGCAGCGGCGCGCAGGGCGACTTCAGCGAGTTCCGCGCGCCCGAGGTACAGATCAGCGCCGAATACGACGCGGAATTTGCCGCCGCGCTCACGGAAACCTGCGAGGGCTGCGGCCTCCCCGCGGGGACGCTCGGCGAGCGCGACCCGAAGCTTGATCACGGGACCATGATCCCGCTGTACTTCCTCAACAAATTCACAAAGGACTTCAAGCTCGTGCGCATCGGCCTGTCCGGCCTGTCGCCGCGCGAACACTACCGCCTCGGTGAGAACGTCGCGCAGACGGCGGAGAAGCTCGGCCGCCGCGTCGTCCTCATCGCGAGCGGCGATCTGTCCCACAAGCTTCTCAGCGAGGGACCTTACGGCTTTGCCGTGCAGGGTCCGGAATTTGACCGGCAGGTGACGATGGCACTCGGCGCGGGCGACTTCCTCAGCCTGCTGACACTGCCGCCCGAATTTTGCGAGGGCGCGGCGGAGTGCGGTCTGCGTTCGCTGCAGATTATGGCGGGAGCGCTCGACAGAAAGAGCGTGACGCCAGAGCTGTTGAGTTATGAGGGCCCCTTCGGCGTGGGCTACGGCGTCGCCGCCTTCGAGGTGACGGGGGAGGACGAGAAACGTGATTTCGGTCAGCAGCTCGACCTCATCGAAGCCAGACGGCTCATCGCCCTGCGCGAGAACGAGGACGCCTGCATCCGTCTCGCGCGGCTGAGTGTGGAGACCTTTGTCCGCACCGGAAAGCGCGCGGCTCTGCCGGCGGAGATGCCGCCGGAGCTGCTCTCGCGCCGTGCGGGCGCTTTCGTCAGCCTCAAAAAGAACGGCGCGCTGCGTGGCTGCATCGGCACGATTGCCCCCGTGACGTCCTGTCTTGCGGAGGAGATCATGCACAACGGCGTCGCCGCCTGCTCGCAGGACCCGCGCTTTCCGTGCGTTGAGGCCCGCGAGCTGACGCAGCTCGAATACAGTGTCGATGTCCTCACGGAGCCGGAGCGCATCCGATCGAGCGCGGAGCTCGACGTCCAGCGCTACGGCGTCATCGTCGAGGACGGCGACAAGCGCGGCCTGCTGCTGCCGGACCTCGACGGGGTTGACAGCGTCGAGCAGCAGCTCGCCATCGCCAGACGCAAGGCCGGCATTTCCGAGAGCGCGAATCCCGTTCTCTACCGCTTTGAGGTCGTGAGACACCATTGATCTGACCTCACCGCGGCAATCGTTAAAAAAGAAAAGCGCGCTCCCTTTTTTATGGGGAGCGCGCCTTTTTGCGCTGTTTTTAGCTCGCGACGATCACGCGCAGGCGGGTGGCGCTCGTGAGCGAGCCGTCGTAGTAGCCGGTGAGCGTGTAGCTGCCGTTGAGGACGACCGAGAGGCTCGAGACGGAATAGCTGCCGTTTTGATAGAGGTAGACCGGCACCTTGTCGCCGAGCTTGTATTGCACGCCGTCCTTGACGCCGTACTGGCTTGTGAGCGAGGTGAGCGTGATACCGGTCAGATTCCGGAGCGCGACGATGTCCGTGCCGTTAAATTCAAATCTTGCCGGGCCCCAGCTCGCGCCGAAGATCACGCTGCTCGTGCTGTAGCTGCCGGACTTCCCGTTGACGATGTACTTGTAGATGGCGCTCATGTCCACGTCCTCGCCGGTCTTTTCGCTCGCCGAGGTCAGAACACCGTAGTCGTAGCACTCGCCGGTCGCGTCGTTCAGGATCAGGATCGAGAGCTTTCCGTCGCTGTCGAGCTGATACCAACGGACGTTCGAGGCGCTCAGCGCCATGCCCGCGAGGCGGCTCGGATAGACCGTTGCGTAGGAGCCGTTCGCCGTCGTGTCGAGGATCTGGATGTCGGAGGCAAAGCTGTAGGTCCCGGCGGCAGTGGCGGTGCTGTTGACCGTGCCGCTGAAGGACTTGCCCGAGAGCACTGAATAGCTCGTGTCTCCGCCGGAATAGGTCACGGAGATGACGTC
>JAKOSQ010000171.1 GCA_029777215.1 Bacillota bacterium | reverse complement strand
CCCCCGGCGTCACGGTGGACGGCGGAACGGGCATCGGCCGGGTGACAAAGCCCGGCCTCAAGCAGAAGATTGGCGAGAGCGCCATCAACCCCGTTCCGATGCAGATGATACGCGGCGAGGTCGCGCGCGTGCTCGACGAGAGCGGCGAGGGCGCGGGCATGAAGGTCGTTGTCTCCATCCCGGCGGGCGTCGAGCTCGCGAAAAAAACCTTCAACCCACGTCTCGGCATCGAGGGCGGCATCTCCGTTTTGGGCACGAGCGGCAGCGTCGAGCCGATGAGCGAGGAGGCGCTGCTCGCGAGCATCGAGCTCGAGCTGCGGCAAAAGCGCGCGCTCGGCTGTGACCGTTTGCTGCTGGTGCCCGGCAACTACGGCGCGGACTTTCTCCGCGCGCGCTGCGACGTGCCGGAGGCATCCTTAATCAAGTGTTCAAACTACCTCGGCAAAACGCTCGATATGGCCGTCGACGCGGGCTACCCGGAGGTTCTGCTTGTCGGTCACGTCGGAAAGCTCATCAAGCTTGCGGGCGGCATCATGAACTCCCACTCGAAGGAGGCCGACGCCCGCGCGGAGCTGATGGCCGGCTGCGCCCTGCGCGCCGGCTGCGACGCGGGCACGGCCCGCGCAATTCTCGACTGTCTCACGACGGACGAGATGGTCGCGTTTTTGCAGGAAAAAGGGCTTCTGCGGGCGGCGATGGATGTTGCCGCCGAGCGCATCGACTTTTACCTCCGCGCCCGCGTCCACGGTGAGCTCACGGTCGGCGCGGTGGTCTATTCAAACGAACTCGGAATTTTGTGTACAACGGGGCCGGCGGCAAACTGGCTCCGGGATCTGGAGCGTGAACATGGAAAAGGGTAAGCTTTACGGCATCGGCGTTGGCCCAGGGGACCCGGAGCTGCTGACACTCAAGGCGGTGCGTCTCATCCGCGACTGCGCCATAGTCGCGGTGCCGCACAAGGACAAAAACAAATGCTTTGCACTGCGCATCGCCCTCGGCGCGGTGCCGGAGCTCTCGGATAAGCCGCTGCTCGAGGTGGACATGCCGATGACGAAGGACGAGTCCGTGCGGGAAAGAGCCTACGAGGCCGGGGCCGCGTTGCTCCGCGCTGAGCTCGACGCGGGCCGCGACGTCGCCTTCCTCACGCTCGGCGACCCGACTGTTTATTCGACCTATTGCTACCTCCACGAGCGCATCGCGGCGCTGGGCTACGACACCGAAATCGTCCCGGGCGTGCCGTCCTTCTGCGCGTCGGCGGCGGTGCTGAACATCCCGCTGTGCGAAAACGATCAGGAGCTGCACATCATCCCCGGCACCTACAGCCCGACCGAGGCGCTGGCCTATCCCGGCGTCAAGGTCTTCATGAAGAATAATCTGCCCGAGACGCTTGCCGCCGCGCGCGAGAGAAATCTTTCGGTCCGCATGGTCGAAAACTGCGGCACGCCGGACCAGCACGTCTACCGCTCCATCGGCGAGATGCCGGAAAACACCGGGTATTATTCCATTGTGATTGTAAAGGAGGATGGGCAATGATCCATTTTGTCGGAGCCGGCAGCGGCGCTGCCGACCTCATCACCGTCCGTGGCAAAAAGCTTCTTGAGGAAGCGGACGTCATCATCTACGCCGGCTCGCTCGTGAACCCGGAGCTGCTTTCGTATAAAAAAGACGGCTGTGCCGTCCACAACAGCGCAACCATGACGCTCGAGGAGGTCATCGCTGTCATGCTCGAGGCCGAGCAAAACGGCCTCACGACCGTCCGCCTGCACACGGGCGACCCCTGCATCTACGGGGCGATCCGCGAGCAGATGGACATTCTCGACGAAAAGGGCATTGCCTACGATTCCTGCCCCGGCGTCAGCGCCTTTTGCGGCGCGGCGGCGGCGCTGAATCTCGAATATACGCTGCCGGACGTCTCCCAGAGCGTCGTCATCACGCGCATGGCGGGCCGGACCCCGGTGCCGGAGCGCGAGAGCATTCGCTCCTTTGCCGCACACGGCGCGACGATGGTGGTCTTTTTGAGCACCGGGCTTCTGGAGGAGCTTTCAAAGGAGCTCATTGCGGGCGGCTACAGCGCCGACACCCCGGCGGCCATCGTCTATAAGGCGACGTGGCCGGAGGAGCGCAAGTACCTCTGCACGGTTGGCACCCTCGCGCAGTGCGCGAAGGAAAATGACGTCACCAAAACTGCGCTCATGCTCATCGGCGACGCGGTCACGCACACGAACTACCGCCGTTCCGACCTCTACAACCCGAGCTTTACGACGGAATTCCGGCAGGCAAAGCAGGTGGAGCCGTGAGAGTCCGGCTCGTCTCCTATTCTGGAAAGGGTGGCAAAACGGCGGAGCGCATCGCGTCCGCGCTGCAAAGCGCCGGTCACAATTGCCAATGCTGGGCCATGCCCGCTCACGTGCGTCCCGGCACGCTGCCGCTCGAGCGCAGCGCGCAGGACTGGGCGGCGGAGGGCTTCTTATCGGCGGACGCGCTCGTTTTCTGCTGCGCCGCCGGCATCGCCGTCCGGGCCGTCGCGCCCTCGGTGAAAAGCAAAAAGACCGACCCGGCGGTCGTGGTCGTCGACGAACTGGGGAAGTTCGTCATCCCCATCCTGTCGGGCCACCTCGGCGGCGCGAACGCGCTCGCGGCGGAGATCGCGGCGGCCATCGGCGCGCTTCCGGTCGTAACGACGGCGACGGACCTAAACGGCGTCTTCGCCGTGGATGTTTTCGCGAAAGAAAACCATCTCCGCATCGAAAACATGCAGCTCGCCAAGGAGATATCCGCCGCACTTCTGGCGGGGGAGAAGGTCGGCTTTCGCTCCGACCTGCCCCTCGCAGGCCCGCTCCCGGCGGAGCTGACGGCGGGGGACGCGCGGCTCGGTGTCGCCGTCACGGCGGACGCGGACTGCGCACCGTTTGCAAAGACGCTGTGGCTCACGCCCCGGCGCTGCGCCGCCGGTCTCGGCTGCAAACGCGGAAAGACGCTCGCGGAGCTCGAGCCGTTTTTCCTTGCACAGCTCGCGGATTGCGGCATTACGCCGCCGGAGCTGCGCTGCGCT
>JAKOSQ010000170.1 GCA_029777215.1 Bacillota bacterium | reverse complement strand
TGTCACGAGCGTGTCGGCATAACCGGCGTCGATCTTGGCGAGCTCTTCAAAAACCATCGCGGTGGTCTGATAGTCGAGGCCCTCGCCGCCGTACTGCTCGGGGATCTCGAGGACGTGCAGGCCCATGTCAATGGCGGGCTTGAAAAGCTCAATCGGACACTCGCCCTTTTCATCGCACTCGGCAACGTGCGGCTTGATCTCCTTTTCCGCCATGTTGCGGACCATGGCAATGAGTTCCTTCTGATCTTCGGTGTAAATAAGGCTCATGATAAAACATCCTTTCCAGTTGTATATAAATCATTGAGTGAGACTTTCTGATGTGAAAATCATAGCACGGGAGCCCCCCAAAGTTCCAATCGGAACTCCGCGCGGATAGGCCCCGCTTTCATAGTCTGCGCCTATTAAAAAAAATTCGCCTCGCAGAGTTCGCGCCCGCAGGCGCGAATAAAGCGGAATCATTGGACAGCTTTGATGGAAAGAAAACCGGCGGCAGTGAAACGCTTGCCGCCGGTTCCCTTTGGGAGGAGAAAAATATATGAAGGTCGGAGAAAGGAAAGGAATCAGTCAAAGCAGCCCAGCCGCTCGAGCGCGGCGAGGGTCTGGTGGCGTCCGGCATCGACGCCCTCGATGATGCGGGCCGCGCGGCGGCTGTCGCCGATGTTGAGCAGCTCCGTGCCGCCGTCCGAAAACGCGGCGCTCAGCTCGTCCCAGAGCGGGGCGTGCGCCTTCATGCCGAGGCAGATGAAGCCGAGGTCGAAGCCCAGCTCCTCCGTTTTGCCGGCGTGCTCCACCGTGAAGGCGTGGGGCGCAACTTTTTTGAGGGCCGTCTCGGTGCGCTGGTCGACGCCATACTTTTCGAGGCACTCGCGCGTCTCGGATGCGGAGGAGGCGTCGAGACCGTTGCCGATCTTCGGCATCATTTCAACGATCGTGACCTGCGCGCCGCGGGGCGCGAAAAATTCGACCACGTCGAGGCCGACCGCGCCGCCGCCGATGACGACAACGCGTTTGCCCGTCATGTCCGCGGGGTAGTCCGGGAGCGCGTCAATCATGTCAAAGACGGTGCCGACGCCGCTCGTCTCGTCCGCAAGGCTCTCCCGCAGACCCTCGATGGGCGGCAGCAGGGGCTTCGAGCCGGTTGCGTTGACGACGAGATCGGGCGAGAGCGCGCGGACGGTCTCCGCCGTCGCTTCTACGCCGGTGCGGATTTCGAGATTCGGCAGCGCCTGCGCGCGGTGGAGCTGATAGGCCGGGAAATCGCCGAGACGCTTTTTGTCCGGGATTTTGGAGATGACCGTCGAGAGTCCGCCGGGCGCGGCTTCCTTTTCAAGCAGCGTAACCGCCGCGCCAACCTCCGCCGCCGTGCAGGCGGCCTCGAGACCGGCAGTGCCACCGCCGATGACGACGACGCGGCAGGGCTTTTTGATGCGGCGGGACTTGTAGGCTTCGCCGCAGACGAGGTCGGGGTTCACGGCGCAGCGCAGCGGGCGGTTGCCGCCGATGCGGTTGCCTACGCAGCCCGTGTTGCAGGAGATGCACTTGCGAATTTCATCCGTCCGGCCCGTGCGCGCCTTGTCGCACCACTCGGGGTCCGCGATGAGGCCGCGGCCGATGCCGATGAGGTCGGCGTCCCCGCGCGCGAGCACGTCCTCCGCGATCTGCGGGTCGCGGTAGTTGCCCATGGAGATGACAGGCTTGCCGAACTTTTCTTTGACGGCCTTTGCCATGTAGGCGCGCCAGCCGTCCGGGCGGTAATTGGTGTCGATCTGGTACTGGATGCTCTGGTTGAGTCCGCAGGAGACGTCGAAGAGGTCGACGCCGTCGCTGAGATATTCGAGATATTCGAGGCAGTCCGCGAGCGTGTTGCCGCCGGCGGCGAGCTCGTCCGCGCTCAGGCGCAGAGAGATTGGCACGCGCGGGCCGACCGCCTCGCGGACCTCGTCAATCACCATGCGGCAGAAGCGGGCGCGATTTTCGGCGCTGCCGCCGAATTCGTCCGTCCGGTCGTTCATGGTCGGCGAGAGGAACTGGCTGATGAGATAGGAGTGGCCCGCGTGAATTTCGACGAGGTCGAAGCCCGCGAACATGGCGCGTTTGGCGGCCCTGCCGTAATCCTCCGCGATGCTTTTGAGCTCGTCCGCCGTGAGCGGTCGGGGAATTTCGCCGCCCGGCTTGGAGGGCAGAGTCGAGGCCGAGACGGGCTGCATGCCGATGCGCGAGCCCATGGCGGACGCGCCGGCGTGGTTGATCTGCACGCCCATCATCGCGCCCTGCCGGTGGCAGGCCTCGGTGAGCTTGTAGAGCGCCGGGATGTAGCAGTCTTTATCCATGCGGAGCTGTGTCGTGCCGTTCGAGCCCTGCGGATAGGTGACGCAGACGTTTTCAACGAGGATGAGGCCCGTGCCGCCCTTCGCGCGCAGCGTGTAGTAGGCAGCGTGGTCATCCGTGAGTTCTCCGTCGTGTCCGGCAAAGTTCGAGCCCATCGGCATCATAACAACGCGGTTTTTGAGCGTCACGCCGCGCAGCGTCAGCGGCGAAAAAAGAGTCTTGTATTTATTCATCACAATTCCTCCCCACGGATTTTCTATTCTGACAAGATTGTAAAAGAAAGCGCGGGAAAAATCCAATCAGTAATGTCCCGCACTTTCGCGCCGATCCATAGAACGCGCCTATGAGTTCCGCCGCACTTAATTTCCCCTATTTTTGTTGATTTATGTTAAAAGTTGCTGGCAAGCAGCCAATTGTGGAGTATCATGCTGCAAACGCTTTCCCATGCGCCGGCAGAAGCGAAAAGCCGAGCCAATATAAACGCACAGGGGCGGGTCATCCTTCGATGACCCGCCCCTGTGCGTCTGTATTATAATGCGCGTGTACAGCGCCGTGTGCGGACGGTCTTCCGCGCTGTCCTCGCCTCTTCAATCTTAAAGTTCGCTTTTGTGTGCCTCAAAAAATTCCCGATAGTCCCGCAGCTGGTACTGGAGGAGCGCCGGCGTGTCGAGCTTGTAGGGACATTTTTCGGCGCACTTGCGGCAGTTTTTGCACTGTTCGATCTTCTCCATTTTCTCGCGCCACTTGGGCGAGTAGTAGGGCCGCCACGGCGAGCGGCGCAGGAGCATGTCCATGCGCGCGCAGTTGCGGATCTCGATGCCGGCAGGACAGGGCATGCAGTAGCCGCAGCCCCGGCAGAAGGAGCCAGCAAGCTCTGCTCTGTCCTTTTCGATGACGGCGCGGAGCGCGTCGTCGAGCCGGGGGTCCTCGGCCTCCGCCGCGAGCCACTGGCGCAGCTCCTCCATCGTCTGGATGCCCCAGATCGGCACGACGTTCGGGTAGCTGTTCATGAAGGCGGTGCAGGCGCGCACATCCGTCAGCAGGCCGCCAGCGAGCCCCTTCATCGCGACAAAGCCCATACCTGCCTTTTCGCATTTTTCCGCGAGCGCGAGATCACGCTCGGACGAGAGATAGCTGAACGGAAACTGCAGCGTCTCGAACAGGCCAGATTCGACCGCGGCCTCCGCAACGGCGACGGAGTGCGTCGTGATGCCGATGTGGCGGAGCTTTCCCGCGGCCTTTGCCGCGAGCGCGGCGGCAAAAGCGCCGTCCGGATCGTTCGGGTCCGGCAGGTCCTCGCAGCAGTGGAACTGGAAAAGATCGATGTAGTCCGTCCGAAGCATTTTGAGACTGTGGTCAATGTGCGCGGCGCAGCCGGCGCAGTCGCGCGCCTGACTTTTTGTCGCGAGCACGGCCCCGGCGCGCACGCCCTCGAGCGCAAGGCCGAGCTTTTCTTCGCTGTCCGTGTAGGCGTTGGCGGTGTCAAAAAACGTGATGCCGCCGTCAAACGCGGCGCGGATGAGACGCGCGCCCTCCGCCGTCGGGATGCGCTGCACGGGCAGGCAGCCCATCGCCGTCTTCGTGACCTCAAGGCCGGTATTTCCAAGCGGGATCTTTTTCATGCTGTGCCTCCATTCTCGCCGGGCGGAGGACGCTTTGCCTCCCTGTCGCGATGTTTTTTTCATCTTAGCACCGCTCGCCCTCCCCGGTCAAGCGCCGGGGCGCATTTTGTCCCGCGCGCGGCGGGGTGAATTTTTCCGCGCCGCGCAGCTTTTTCTCGACGCGGCGGCGGGGCCGTGGTATACTATTAAAAATTGCCGGCGCAGCCGCTGAAACATCTCCGCCGCGCCGCGGGCGAAACCAACGGAACACAGGAGAAAACGCCATGGACAAAAAGCTCAAAAACAACCTCATCGTGGTCGGCTTCGGCGTCACCCTCTTTGTCGCGCTCTACCGGCTCGACGCGATCGGCGGCGCGCTCAAGTCCCTCTTCCACATCGTCGAGCCGGTGCTTGCGGGCTGTCTGATCGCTTTCGTGCTCAACGTGCCGATGAGCA
>JAKOSQ010000019.1 GCA_029777215.1 Bacillota bacterium | reverse complement strand
GTGCTCGGCAGCATCGTGGTCGTGGCGTTTGCGCTGTGCATCGCTGCGGCGGGCGCTTTGTGCCTCACTGCGGCCGGCTGCTTCATCATGGCGGGCCTCAAGACCCTGCTGACGCTGACGGACGCGCTGTACCTCTTCGCGGGCGGCCTTGTTCTGGGCGGCGTTGGCCTGCTCGCCGTGTGGTTTGCGATCTGGGCGGCGGTCAGCCTCGTGACGAAGCTGTTTCGCCCGGCCTCGGCCGACGGGCAAGGAGTGTGATGCGATATGAAAAAAGTCTGGAAAGTCATCTGGATCATCGTGATCGTGCTGTGTGTCGCGGGCGTTGCCTGCGGCGCGGCGGCGTACTTCATGGGCGGACAGCCCGACGCGCTGTATCAAAACAGCGTCGCCGCTCCGGTGCTCGAGCTCTTCGACCCCACCGCGATGTGGAGCAGACTCGCGGCCTTCTTCGGCTGGTAAGTTCGCTTTGAAACAAAAAAACGCAATTTGGCGGCTGTCTCCGCGCAGGAGGCAGCCCCTTTTTACGCTTTAGCGATAAAAAGCGGCTCGGAAGCCTTGATTTTCGTTTAAATTGCGCGGCCTTTTTCCGCAAATGCGCTTGCGGTTTTCCCCGCAGGGTGGTATCATTTTATACACAATTCAGCAACATATGACTTTCACAGGGGGACATTTCTGATGCGTACTGCCAGCGAACCGAAGTATTTTCTGGTCCAGGCCGACATGCTGCCCGAGATCTTTGTCAAGGTCGCGAAGGCGAAGGAACTGCTCGAAACCGGCGAGGCGGCGACGGTCGCTGAGGCGGCGGGCGCTGTCGACATCAGCCGGAGCGCGTTTTACAAATACAAGGACGCGATCACGCCCTTTCAGGACCTCGAGCGAGGTCGAATCATCACCTTTCATATTACGCTGCGCGACAAGATGGGCGTTTTGTCGTCCGTCCTGTCGGTTTTTTCCGCCTCGGGTGCAAACGTACTGACGATCAACCAGAGCATTCCAATCAACGGCATCGCTCTCGTGACGGTCTCCGTCGAGACAGCGGGAATGCAGATCTCGAGCGAGGAGCTGCTGCATGAGCTGCAGGGGACTGGCGGGGTCAAGAAGGTCGACGTCATCGCCGGGTAAGCGCGGGGGCGGCAGCCCCCGCGACCCCTGCGGGGCCTGCACCCCCCGCAACCCCCTCCGCCCAGTGGGGCGGTGACTCCCCGCCCGGTGACGGGCAGAAAGAGGTATCAACAATGGCAAAAATAGCAATCTGCGGCTACGGCACTGTCGGCAGCGGCGTTGCGGAGGTCATCGCGGAAAACGCGGACTCCATCGCGCGCAACGCGGCCGAGGACGTGTCCGTCAAATATATACTCGACAAGCGCGAGTTTCCCGGCGACCCCTGCGAAAAGCTCGTCGTCCACGACTTTTCGATCATCGAAAACGACCCGGAGGTCTCCGTCGTCGTCGAGACGATGGGCGGCTGCGGCGCGGCGTACGAATTTACGAAGCGCGCCCTGCTCGCAGGCAAAAACGTCGTCACCTCCAACAAGGAGCTCGTCGCGACGCGCGGCCATGAGCTCATCGCCATCGCGAAGGAAAAGAACCTCAACTATCTCTTTGAGGCCTCCGTCGGCG
>JAKOSQ010000169.1 GCA_029777215.1 Bacillota bacterium | reverse complement strand
TTGAAGCTCCATCCGCTGTGCTGCACCGCGTTCAACGCGGACTTCGACGGCGACCAGATGGCAATCCACGTCCCGCTCTCCGCGGAGGCGCAGGCCGAGGCCCGCGTGCTCATGCTCTCGGCCAACAACCTTCTCCGCCCGCAGGACGGCAACCCTGTCACTGTTCCGACGCAGGATATGATCCTCGGCGCCTACTACCTCACCTTCATCCGCATGGGCGAATATGAGGGCGAGATGCTCCGCGTCGTCGACCCCGGCGACACCGGACTTGAAGCCGGCGCGATCCTTCCGTCGGAGGACATCATCGCCGCCAACAAGGACATTGTCGAGCGCATCCGCCGCAGCGAGGAGGATGTTGCCCTCAAAAAAGCGAGCTTCGAGGGTGTGCGCGCCTTCTCGAACCCGAACGAGGCGATCATGGCCTACGACGAGCACGTCATCGGCATGCATTCGCCCATCCGCGTCCGCGTCACCAAGGTGGTCGACGACGTGGAGCAGCAGCACCTCGTCCAGACGACTGTCGGCCGCATCATCTATAACGAGCCGATCCCGCAGGACCTCGGCTTCATCGACCGCAGCGATCCCGCCCATGCCTTCGACTATGAGATCAGCTTCAACGTCGGCAAAAAGCAGCTCGGCAAGATCATCAACTGCTGCATTGCGAAATACGGCTTCACCGTCTCCGCCACAGTCCTTGACAGCGTCAAGGCCCTCGGCTACAAGTATTCCACCCTCGGCGCACTGACCATCTCCATCGCGGACATGGCGGTCCCGGAGGAAAAGAAGACCCTCATCGCCGCGACCGAAAAGAAGGTCGTCGCGATCGAGAAGCAGTACAAGCGCGGCCTCATCACGGACGACGAACGTTACCGCCTCGTCGTTGCCGAGTGGGAGCAGACTACGAAGGACGTTACCAAGGCGCTGCAGAGCAACCTTGACGAATTCAACCCGATCTACATGATGGCTGACTCCGGCGCCCGCGGCTCCATGAACCAGATCCGTCAGCTCGCCGGTATGCGAGGCCTGATGGCGAACACCGCCGGTAAGACCATCGAGATCCCAATCAAGGCAAACTTCCGCGAGGGCCTTTCCGTCCTCGAATACTTCATCTCTTCCCGAGGCGCCAGAAAGGGTCTGGCCGATACCGCTCTGCGTACCGCGGACTCCGGCTACCTCACCCGCCGCCTCGTCGACGTCTCGCAGGACGTCATCATCCGCGAGCACGACTGCGGCTCGCACCAGGGCGTCCACGCCTCCGCCGTCTTTGACAAGGGACAGGAGGTCCAGTCCTTCGGCGAGAGCATCCACGGCCGCTTCCCGGTCGAGGACATCGTTGACCCGAAGACCGGCGAAGTCCTCTACACCCGCGACACCATGCTCATGAAGGGCGACGCCGACATCCTCGAGGCCCACGGCATCGAGTCCGTCGAGATTCGCTCCGTCATGACCTGCGAGTCCAAGAGCGGCGTGTGCTCCAAGTGCTACGGCGTCAACCTCGCGGTCGGCGAACCTGTCAACGAGGGCGAAGCGGTCGGCGTCATTGCCGCCCAGTCCATCGGCGAACCGGGCACGCAGCTCACGATGCGAACCTTCCATACCGGCGGCGTCGCCGGCGACGATATCACCCAGGGTCTTCCGCGTGTCGAAGAACTCTTCGAAGCCAGAAAGCCCAAGAAGATGGCCGTGCTCGCCGAGTTCTCCGGCCGGGTCGCCATCGAGGAAACCAAGAAAAATGCAATGTGCTCCGTCACCGTCACCGACCCCGAGTCGGGCGAGATGATGGAATTCCAGACCCCGTACTCTGCCGGTCTGCTCGTTGGAAACGGAGACATGGTCACCAAGGGCCAGGCGCTCACCGCGGGCGCTTTCAACCCGCACGACGTGCTGCGCATCTCCGGCGTCGAGCGCTGCCAGGAGTATATCATTCAGGAGGTCCAGAAGGTCTACCGTCAGCAGGGCGTTGACATCAACGACAAGCATATCGAAGTCATCGTCCGCCAGATGATGCGCAAGGTCCGCGTCGAGGAATCGGGCGACACCGAGCTGCTCTCCGGCGCTACCGTCGACTGGAACGAGATCAACGACGCCAACCGCGAGATCGACCGCCGCATCGCGGCAGGGGAGACCGAGCTGCGCCACGCGACCTGCACCCAGACCCTCCTCGGCATCACTAAGGCCTCCCTCGCGACCGAGAGCTTCCTGTCCGCCGCGTCCTTCCAGGAGACCACCAAGGTCCTCACGGACGCCGCCATCAAGGGCAAGGTCGACCACCTCGTCGGCCTCAAGGAAAACGTCATCATCGGCAAGCTCATCCCCGCCGGCTCCGGCCTCGCGATGTACCGCAAATTCGACACGGACATCGTGGGTGCGGACGAAGGCGGCGCCAGGGAGCCGGACCCGTCCGTTGACCTGGCCGCTCTTGAGGGACGCACAAACGCTCTTTGAGTGAGCACGCATTGAAACACGCATCCGGGGCCGGAAAAAATTCCGGCCCCGGCAGAAATTTTTTAACAGAAATTTCTTGACTAAACTTGTGCATTATGCTAAAATACTTGATTGCACGGGCCTGTAAGGGCGGTACTGCGCTTTTTTGCGTTTCCAGCCGCTTTTTTCCGCCCGTTTCAGCGGCCGGAAGGCCCTGAAAAAGCAAATTTTTTGATTTTTACCGGATATCTCCGCGATTTCCGTTAAAAATAAACTGCAACCGATTTTTCAAAGAAAGGAGGAAAATCATGCCTACATTTAACCAGCTCGTCAGAAAAGGCAGAGAAGTGCCGACCTACAAATCCGCAGCTCCGGCCATGCAGAAGGGTCTCAACACGATCAAGAACAAGGAGACGGACCTGTCTGCTCCCCAGAAGAGAGGCGTCTGCACCGCTGTTCGTACCGCAACCCCGAAAAAGCCGAACTCCGCACTTCGTAAAATTGCCCGTGTCCGTCTCACCAACGGCTACGAGGTCATCGCCTATATCCCCGGCATCGGCCACAACCTGCAGGAGCACTCCGTCGTTATGATCCGCGGCGGCCGTGTCAAGGACCTTCCTGGTGTCCGTTACCACATCATTCGCGGCTCCCTCGATACGCAGGGCGTTGCAAACCGCAAGCAGGCGCGCAGTAAGTATGGCGCCAAGAGACCCAAAAAATAAGAAATCTGCGCTACGGCGCAAGGCTTATGTCTTGTTCGGAGCATTTATATATTTCGCCGCCCGCCATTGCGGGCCCGGCGGGGTAAGCTGCTTCCGACAGGCATATGCGGAAAGGCAATAGCCTTTTCGAGTACCTATGAGATTCATCTTGTCATGAAGGAGGGAAGTATAGTGCCCAGAAGAGGTAACGTACCCAAAAGAGAAATTCTTCCCGATCCGATATATAATTCTGTTCTCGTGACGAAACTCGTCAACAGTATTATGGTGGACGGCAAGAAGGGCGTTGCACAGAAGGTCGTCTATGATGCTTTCGACATCATAAAGCAGAAGACCGACCGCAACCCGCTCGAAGTGTTCACAGAAGCACTCAACAACATCATGCCTTCACTCGAAGTTAAGGCACGCCGCGTCGGCGGCGCCACCTACCAGGTCCCGATCGAGGTCCGTCCTGACAGACGCCAGACCCTCGGCCTGCGCTGGCTCACCGCATACGCGCGCAAACGCAACGAAAAAACAATGAAAGAGCGTCTCGCAGGCGAGATCCTCGACGCTGTCAACAATACCGGTGCAGCCGTCAAGAAACGCGAAGACACGCATAAGATGGCGGAGTCGAACAAGGCGTTCGCTCACTATCGCTGGTAAGTAGGAGCATTTATCTATGCCAAGAAAAGTATCCCTTGATAAAACCAGAAATATCGGCATCATGGCGCACATCGACGCCGGCAAAACCACCACGACCGAACGAATCCTCTATTACACCGGCGTCAACTACAAGATGGGCGAAACGCATGACGGCACCGCCAC
>JAKOSQ010000168.1 GCA_029777215.1 Bacillota bacterium | reverse complement strand
TGGGCGTGAGCGAGGTGCTGCAGCCGGCGTTGAAGTGCATGACATAGGGCAGCATGAGGCCGCAGGCGCCGCCGTGCGCAAGGTGGAAGGTCGCGCCGAGGGCGTGGGCCATGCCGTGGACGAGGCCGAGGCCGGAGTTGCTGAAGGCCATGCCCGCGAGGGTGGCGGCGTTGTGCATGCGCTGGCGGTACTCGATGTTTGTCGGGTCGCGGTAGACCTTGAGCAGATAGTGGTAGACGAGCTCGATGGACTTTTCGGCCATGGCGTCGGTAAAGTCGTTGCGGGTCTTCGTGGAGTAGGCTTCGATGGCGTGGGTCAGAACGTCCATGCCGGTGTTTGCCGTGACGCCGAGCGGGACGGAGGTCACGAGCGCCGCGTCGAGGATGGAGATGTCCGGCAGCAGCTCCGGAGCCATCATCGGGTATTTGATGGCCTTTTCCTTGTCGGTGATGACGGCATAGTTCGTCACCTCGGAGCCGGTGCCGCTGGTCGTCGGGATGGCGATGAAGTCAAGCAGCTCCATGCCGCAGTTGTGCATCGCGAAATAGCGCATGGCCTTCGCCGCGTCGATCGGCGAGCCGCCGCCGAGAGCGACGAGCGCGTCTGGCTTAAACTCCGCGAGATGGCTCACGCCGTGGCTGATCGTGGCCGTGTCCGGGTCCGCCTGGCACTCGGAGAAAACGCAGCACTCCCCGCCCATGGCCTGCACGAGGTCCGTGACATAGGCGACGCGGCCGCTTTCGGCCATAAACGCGTCGGTCACGACGAACACGCGCTTGTGGCCTTCCAGCGCGTTTGCAAGGGCGTCGGCGCCCATCATGATTTTACTTGGAGCGTAAAACTGTTCCATATTCCTCTCACTTTCCTTGCCGCGCCGCTTACTTAGCGCGGCGCGCTCTTATCTTCAACGAACAGAAAATCAACTCTTAAAAAACGCAAAAAGCTCCCTGAATTTCAAAGAAATCCGGGAGCTGCATCGCCCATTTATTCACGCAGAATGCTGCCTCGCAGACTGCGGCTTGTATATATTGATTTTAAGGCCTGTCGGCCCCGACTGTCAAGAGTCTGCGCGCAAATAATTGCCGCATTTCGCGGCAGTCCGGCGTCTTTCGGCGACGCCGGAGTGGCGCGAGTGGACACGGCGCGCGGGGCTTTACGCCTGACCGCGCTTTTCGTCCAGCATATACAAAAGCGCGTTCACAATGCAGGCAGCCACGTTGCTTCCCCCCTTGCGGCCCCGCGCGACGATACAGGGGACGTCCGTTTCCATGATGAGCTCCTTCGAGGCGACAACGTTCACAAAGCCCACCGGCACACCGATGATGAGCGTCGGTTTGAGCGCTCCCGCGTCGATGAGCTCGCGCAGACGGATGAGCGCCGTCGGCGCGTTGCCGATGGCGAAGATCGTGTGCCGATCGAGCCGCGCGGCCTTGTCCATGCTGACATGCGCACGGGTCGTCCCCTGCTCCCTCGCCTCACGCGCGACGTCTTCGTCGGACATGAAGCAGCAGACCTCGCAGCCGAACTTTGCGGCCGCCTTTTT
>JAKOSQ010000167.1 GCA_029777215.1 Bacillota bacterium | reverse complement strand
GGAGGAAGTGGCCGACGCCCGCGACGGGCGCGTAACTGTAGGAGAAGCGGTCGCAGCCGCTGCCGGCGGCGTCGGACGCCTTTAGGATGCTCATTTTGTAGGAAAAGCCGTTTGTGAAGTCCAAAAGGGCGCTCACGCGGGGCGTGAAGTTCGGCGCGTCCGGCTCGAAGCAGCGCGTTTCAAGGGCACCTTCAAAGCTGCCGCCGGATTCGAGCGCGTGGTAGATCGTGTCGGTCTGATCGCCGTTCGTGACGATGGTGCGCTTGCCGAGCACGCGGACCGGGGAGTAGATGATGAGGCTCGGGTCCTTCATCTTTGCGGGGTCGAAGGCCTGCGTTTTGATGCCCTCGCCGTCTTCAACGAAGACGCGGTTGCGGCTGTTTTCGCTGCGGCCCATGATGAAATAGGCGAACATCGCCTGTTTCCCGTCCGCCGACAGGCCCGTGACGATGCCGCGGCCCGGATATTCGTTCTGGCACAAAAGCTCTGCCAGATCATTGACTTCATAACCCATACTTGTTGCCCTCTTTTAAAATCTTTGCTGAAATGATCTCGGTCGCGCGGGGGAGCAGCTTCCACTCCGCGCGCTCCATGACGCGCCGCTGCAAGAGCTCCGGCGTGTCGTTTTTATAGACGGGGACGCTCTTTTGCAGAATGATCTCGCCCCCGTCAGGAACTTCGTTGACAAAATGCACGGTCGCGCCCGTGACCTTAACGCCCTTTTGCAGCGCCGCTTCGTGGACGCGCAGACCGTAATACCCCTCGCCGCAAAAAGACGGGATCAGCGAGGGGTGGATGTTGATGATACGCTTCGGCCACTTCGCCACGAAGTCCGCCGAGAGGATGGAGAGAAAGCCCGCCAAAACGATCAGCTCGACGCCGTACTGCGCGAGGACGGCGCTGATTTTTTCCTCATATTCCGCCTGCGACGCGCAGCTCTTTTTCGGGACCGCGACAGCGGGCACGCCCGCGTTTTTGGCGCGTTCGAGCGCGTAGGCGCTTTCGTTGCTCGCGATGACGGCGACGATCTCGCCGCTTTTGATGACACCGGCCTTCTCCGCGTCGAGCAGCGCCTGCAGGTTGGTCCCGCCGCCGGAGACGAGCACGGCGACCTTCGTCTTCAGCATAGGATCACGCCCTCGTCGGAGCGGACGATGTAGCCCATGACGTAGGCGTCAACGTCGTTTGCGCGGAGAATTTCGAGCGCCTTCGGCGCGTCCTTTTCGGAGACGATGGCGCTCATGCCAACGCCCATGTTGAAGGTGTTGTACATGTCGCGCTCGGGAATTTCGCCGACCCTGGCGATGTAGTCGAAGATCGGCAGACTGTGCAGCTTGTCGCGCTCGATCCTGGCCGAGCAGCCGCCGGGCAGGGAGCGCGGAATGTTCTCGAAAAAGCCGCCGCCCGTGATGTGGGAGACCGCCTTGACCCGGACCTGCTCAAAGAGCGCGAGCATGGGTTTGACGTAGATTTTCGTCGGGGTCAGCAGCGTCTCGCCGAGAGACCTGTCGCCGAGCTCCGCCACGGGCGCTGCGAGGTCGCAGTGCTCAACGTCGAAAATCTTCCGCACGAGGGAAAAGCCGTTCGAGTGGACGCCTGAGGAGGGGAGTGCGAGCAGCACGTCGCCGGGCGCGACCTTCGACTTGTCAAGGACCTTCGATTTGTCCACAACGCCGACCGAAAAGCCCGCGAGGTCGTATTCGTCGATCGGGTAAAAGCCTGGCATTTCGGCGGTCTCGCCGCCGATGAGAGCGCTGCCGGACTGCACGCAGCCCTCCGCGACGCCCGCGACGACGTCCGCGATGCGCTCCGGGACGTTCTTGCCGCAGGCGATGTAGTCGAGGAAGAACAGCGGCTTTGCCCCGCAGCAGATGACGTCGTTTACGCACATCGCGACGCAGTCGATGCCGACCGTGTCGTGCTTGTCCATTAAAAAGGCGAGCTTGAGCTTCGTTCCGACGCCGTCCGTGCCGCTGACGAGCACGGGGTGGGGCGTCTCCTTCAGATCAAGCTCATAGAGCCCGCCGAAGCCGCCGAGGTCCGATACGTTCGAGCCGAGGAGGGTCTTGGCGACGTGCGCCTTCATGAGCTCGACGGCCCTGTAGCCCGCCGTGATGTCGACGCCCGCGTCGCGGTAGCTTTCCGAAAAACTCTTCATTCCTGCGCCTTCCTTTCACTGAGCTTTTGTTCAAAGCGGTTTTTGTTCGGCCTCTGGGGAATTTCGGTGGGGTACTCGCCGCTGAAACAGGCCGTGCAATAGCTGCGGCAGCTGGGGTCGTCCGTTAGCTTGGAGACATTTTCAACGCTCAGATAGCCAAGCGAGTCCGCGCCCACGATCTTCGCGATCTCGTCGACGCTGTGGTGGCAGGCGATGAGGTTGTCGCGGCTGTCGATGTCCGTGCCGTAATAGCAAGGGTTCAGGAAAGGCGGCGCGGAGATACGCAGATGAATTTCCTTCGCACCTGCGTCGCGCAGGAGCTTTACGATGCGCGCGGAGGTCGTGCCGCGGACGATGGAGTCGTCGATGAGGACGACGCGCTTGCCCTCGACCGTCTCGCGGACGGGGTTTAGCTTGATGCGGACCTTGTCCTCGCGCGACTTCTGGCCGGGGGATATGAAGGTCCGGCCGATATAGCGGTTTTTAATGAGGCCGATGCCGTAGGGGATGCCGCTCTGGCGGGCAAAGCCTATGGCGGCGTCGAGCCCGGAGTCCGGTACGCCGACGACGACGTCCGCCTGCACCGGGTGCTCGAGCGCGAGGAACGCGCCGGCGCGCAGGCGCGCGCGGTGGACGCCGCAGCCCTCGATGATGGAGTCGGGCCGGGCAAAGTAGATGTATTCAAAGACGCAGAGGCTCGGGTCGCATTTGCCGCAGTGGTCGGTAATGGAGCGCGGGCCGTTTTTGTCAAATACGATGATTTCGCCGGGCTTCAAGTCCCGTACCATCGTTGCCCCGACGGCGGACAGCGAGCAGCTCTCGGACGCAACGATCCAGTCGCCCTCCGGCGTCTGCCCGTAGCACAGCGGACGGAAGCCGTGCTCGTCGCGCGCGGCGATGAGCTTCGTCGGGGACATGATGACGAGGGAGTATGCGCCCTTGAGACGGTCCATCGCCTTGCTGACGGCCTCCTCGATGGAGTTCGAGACGATGCGCTCCTTCGTGATGATGTAGGCGATGACCTCGCTGTCCGAGGTCGTGTGGAAGATGCTGCCCTGCAGCTCGAGCTCCTCGCGCAGCTCAGCGGAGTTGACGAGGTTGCCGTTGTGCGCGAGCGCCATGTTGCCCTTGATGTGGTTGATGACGATGGGCTGGGCGTTGTTGCGGTCGTTGCAGCCGGTTGTGCCGTAGCGGCAGTGACCGACGGCGATGCCGCCCTCGCCGAGCTTTTCCATGACCGGCGGGGTGAAGACGTCGTAAACGAGGCCGACGTCCTTGTAGGAGGAGAACACGCCATCGTCGTTGACGACGATGCCGCAGCTCTCCTGTCCGCGGTGCTGAAGGGAGAAAAGCCCGTAGTACGCGGTGGTGGCGACGTCCCGGTGCGTATGGGAATAGACGCCGAAGACGCCGCATTCTTCGTGGAGATTGCTCATTTCTGATCTCCTATGAGGCGGCGCATGACTTCGTTGTAGGCGTCCTCAACGCCGCCGAGATCGCGGCGGAAGCGGTCCTTGTCGAGCTTTTCGTGGGTGTGGACGTCCCAGAGACGGCAGGTATCCGGGGAAATCTCGTCCGCGAGGACGATGGTGCCGTCTGGGAGACGGCCGAACTCGAGCTTGAAGTCGACAAGTTCGATGTCGTGCTCGAGCATGAAGGCTTTCAAAAGCTCGTTTATTTTAAAGGAGTAGTTTTTGATAGTGTCGATCTCCGCCTGCGTGGCGAGACCGAGGGC
>JAKOSQ010000166.1 GCA_029777215.1 Bacillota bacterium | reverse complement strand
TTAAATCGAAAAAAATTCCGCAATAGGGGCGGTGAAGGGGAAAGATTTCGCCGCCCGCTTTTTGTGCGTGAGAACGGTGACGCCCTTCAGCGACATACACAACCCGAAGGAGGTACATTTATGTTCAAAGAAAAAGATGAGTGCTGCCGCGGCGATCTGTATTACGCCGTGCTTGATCCCGTGGTCGGCTCCGAGCAGGGCGGAGTGCGGCCCGTGCTCATTATCCAGAACGACATCGGAAACCACCGCAGCTCCACCGTGATCGCCGCACCGCTGACGAGCAGGGTTGGTGAGAAAAGCCCGCTGCCAACGCACGTTGAGGTCCCGCCGCTCGGCAGGCTCAAAACCCGTTCGCTGGTGCTGCTGGAGCAGCTCCGCACGTTAGACAAATCCAGACTGGACGGCTATGTCGGCCACCTCGACCCGCGCCGGATGCGTTTCGTTGACCGCGCGCTCAAAATCAGCGTCGGACTTGTCGGAGCGTTCAACGACAGTCCGTCCGTGCGCTGCCTGTGCACGGCGTGCGCGGACCGCTACTATGACGACCCCGCCTTCGCCATCCGCCGCGCCGACCCCTGTCAGAGCGTCAGAGAGACCTGCGACTTCTGCGGCAGCCGGACGGGCTACGACTACATCGTCCGTGAGCGGAAAGCAAAGAGCGAGAGGGAAGGGACCGAAAATGCAGACTGACACACACAGCCTATCTTTCCTGATCGACGGACACGAAATTTCGGCCACGTTTGCCGAAAACCGCAACGCCGATGTTATCCGGCAGGTCAGAGAGATCCTGCTTTCTGCCTTTGCCGCCGACGTTAGTCCAAAATGCGGTGACAGCCTTGCAAAAAGCTACGGGCCGCGCGATAATGGGGACGGTGAAAGCCATGTACCTTGAAAAGTGCATATTCTCTGCGTGCTGAAACGTTCTTTCCGGACCCTCAGATGCAATAAGAAAGGACGAATCAGCATATGGAAAATCGAGTTTATTGTTTATACAGAGTGTCCACTGAAAAGCAGGTGGATCACAATGACAAAAATCAGGCGGACATTCCGATGCAGCGCAGGGAGTGTCACCGCTTTGCCGAGCAGCAGGGCTGGACGATTATTCACGAGGAGCAGGAGGAGGGAGTGTCGGGCCACAAGGTCCGCGCCGAAAACCGCGACAAGCTCCAGATCATCCGTGATGACGCCAAACGGGGAAAATTCGACATTCTGCTTGTCTTTATGTTCGACCGCATCGGCCGCATCGCGGACGAGACGCCCTTTGTGGTCGAATGGTTTGTCAAAAACGGCATCCGCGTGTGGAGTACGCAGGAGGGCGAGCAGCGTTTCGATAACCACACCGACAAGCTCACCAATTACATCCGCTTCTGGCAGGCCGACGGCGAGAGCGAAAAGACCTCCATCCGTACCCGAACCAGTCTCGGCCAGATGGTGGAGGACGGCCACTACAAGGGCGGCACCGCCGCCTACGGCTACGACCTCGTAAAAAGCGGCCGCGTCAACAAGCGCAGGCATGAGTGCTACGATCTCGCCGTCAATGAGACCGAGGCCGCCGTCGTCCGGATGATCTTCGACAAATACGTCCACGAGGGCTACGGTGCGCAGCGGATCGCGACCTTTCTCAACGGTCTCGGCTGCCGTGCCCGGACGGGAAAGATGTGGCACCACGCGAGCATTCGCGGCAGTCTCTGCAACCTGACCTATACGGGCGTTCTGCGCAGCGGAGAGAGCCGCTCGGAGCCGCTGCCGGAGCTGCAGATCATCGAGCCCGCGCTGTTTGACGCCGCACAGAAGCTCCGCATGAGCCGCGCCAACGCCGCCGAAGCCGGACGCACCGTCCCGCTGAATACGCGGGGCAATTCGCTTCTGGCAGGCAACGTCTTTTGCGGCCACTGCGGCAGCCGCCTGACGCTCACGACGAGCGGCAAGGGCTGCACGCGCGCGGGGCAAAAG
>JAKOSQ010000165.1 GCA_029777215.1 Bacillota bacterium | reverse complement strand
TCGGTCGAATCGAGGACCGCGCAGCCGGTGACTTCGCCGTTTTCGTCCGTGAGAATGTCGACAAAGAAGTTATGCGGCATGAACGTGACGTTCGAGCGCAGGGAAACGAGATGCGCGAGCGCCTTGACGGTCTCGCGCCCGGTGGCGTCGCCGCCCGCGTGGACGATGCGGCGGCGGTGGTGACCGCCCTCGCGCGTGATGTCGAGATCGCCCTCCGGGTCGAGGTCAAAGGGGACGTTCATGTCGACGAGCTTGCGCACGTCGTCCGGCCCCTCGGAGACGAGTACGCGGACGGCGGCCTCATCGCAGAGACCCGCGCCGGCGATCATCGTGTCCTCAAAGTGGTATTTCGGGTCGTCCAGCGGCGAAATGGCCGCGGCGATGCCGCCCTGTGCCAGCCACGAATTGCTGATCTCCGTGTCCTCCTTTGTGAGGATGCAGCAGGAATGACCCTCATCTATATGCAGCGCGGTGTAAAGACCGGCAATGCCCGCGCCGATGATCAGAACGTCAAAGTGCAGGTGCTCGGTCAGCTCCGAGAAATCTTCAGTAGCATATCGCATCATAAAATAGCGCCTCTCCGTAAAGTTTGCAAGCACTATTGTAACAACTTGCAAAAACTTTTTCAACAGGAAAATGCGTTATCTTTTAGGCAATCGGTGTTTCAAACGCGCTTTTTGTAAAATAAACTCCCCGGCCGCGCCGGAGGCACCCACATTTTGCCGCATTATTGACCGCGCCTTTAACGCCGGGCAACAAGAGAAATGACATTCAGCGTGCGTCATGACACAAAAAACGGCGCGGACAGATCACTTCTGTCCGCACCAAAAACCGATCTCAGATGTGCGCGCGAATGGCCTCGCCCATCTCCCTGCAGCCGAGCTGTGTGCAGCCGGCGCTCATGTCGTCCGCCGTGCGGCAGCCCTCACGGAGCACCGCGTCTACCGCGGCCTCGATCGCGTCCGCCTCGCGCGCCATGTCAAAGGAAAAGCGCAGCATCATCGCCGCCGAGAGGATCATGCCGACGGGGTCGGCAAGGTTTTTGCCCGCAATGTCCGGCGCGGAGCCGTGAATCGGCTCGTAGAGCCCGCGCGTGCCCTCGCCGAGCGAGCTCGAGGGAATCGTGCCAATGGAGCCGGTGATCATGCTCGCCTCGTCCGAGAGGATGTCGCCGAAGAGGTTTTCCGTCACGATGACGTCAAACTGCGACGGGTCCTTCACGATCTGCATCGCGCAATTGTCGACATACATGTGCGAAAGTTGAACATCGGGATACTCTTCCGCCACGCGGCAGACTGTTTTGCGCCAGAGCTTGGAGGAATCGAGGACGTTTGCCTTGTCCACCGAGCAAACGCATTTCCGGCGCTTGCGCGCCGTCTCGAACGCGACGCGGGCGATGCGCTCGATCTCGTGCTCGGAGTAGCCCATGATGTCCTGCGCGTAGAGCTCGCCGCCTGTTTGGACGGTCGTATGCTCGCCAAAGTAGGCCCCGCCGATAAGCTCGCGGACGATGACGAAGTCGATGCCCTTGTTTGTAATTTCGGCCTTGAGTGGGCTTGCCTCGCGCAGCTCCGGGAAAATTTTTGCCGGGCGCAGGTTCGCGTAGAGCCCCATGCCTGCGCGCAGACGCAGCAGGCCGCGCTCCGGGCGCTGCTCCTTCGGGACATTGTCCCACTTCGGGCCGCCGACGGCAGAGAGGAGCACGCTGTCCGAAGATAGGCAGGTGTCGAGCGAGGAGCCCGGCAGCGGGTCGCCGAATTTGTCGATCGCCTCGCCGCCCATCGGCGCGTCGGTATATTTAAATGTATGACCAAATTTTTTGGCGACGGCGTCGAGCACGCCGATGGCCTCAGCCATAATCTCCGGGCCGATGCAGTCGCCGCGGATGATCGCGATATTTTTCGTCATGTCCGTTTCCTTTCCTTTGCGGCGGCAACCCGCGACAGAGCGCGGGCCACCGGGCTTT
>JAKOSQ010000164.1 GCA_029777215.1 Bacillota bacterium | reverse complement strand
GGATATCAAGCTGTTGATCCTTTTTGTGCTCAGCCGTCTGCCCAAGCCCGTCGGCTTCGACACGCTGACGGACCTCGTCATGGTAGACGACGGCTTCGACTACTTTGAATATACCCAGTGCCTCGACGAGCTTGTGCGCTCCGAAAATGTCGAGAAGCAGGGCACCAGCTATCAGATCACCCGCATGGGCAAGGTCAACGAGGACACGGTCGAGAGCAGCGTCCCGTATTCCGTTCGCCTCAAGGCGGAGAACAAGGCCCGCCCGCTGGTCGAAAAGATGAAGCGCGACGCGCTCATCGGCACCGCGCATGAGCGCGCCAAAAACGGCGGCACCAACGTTCGGCTTTCGCTTTCGGACGGCCTCGGTGAGATCGTCACGATGTCCGTGCTCGTGGCGGACGATGAGCAGGCAAAGAAGATCGAAGCAAACTTCCGCGAAAACGCGGAGGACACCTATCAGAAGATCGTCGCCCTGCTGTCGGAGGAACCGGGAAAAGAACAGTAATTCCTACATCGGCGGCTGATTCAAGCAAAAATTCGAAATTTGCCCCATATTAAGCGAATTTAGGTGTTTAATTTGCGCTTCTGTTGCCACTGCAGATAATCCGGGCCTCGGCCCGCTTCTATTCAAAGCCTTATAAAAGGGGAGAAGTATAAGTAATGTATTCATTCATTCCTGAGGGTTACAAGAGCACGCTGAGCGTATACGACACGCAAAAGGCGATCAGCCTCTTAAAGCGCATTTTCATCGACCGCCTCGCGGGGGAGCTGAACCTCTACCGCGTGTCCGCGCCGCTGTTTGTGCAGGCGGGCACCGGTGTCAACGACGACCTCAACGGGGTCGAGCGCCCGGTCGCATTCGACATTGCGAATACGGATGTCACCGGCCAGGTCGTGCATTCGCTCGCAAAATGGAAACGCATGGCGCTCAAGCGCTATGACTTTTTCCCCGGCAAGGGCCTCTACACGGACATGAACGCCATCCGCCGAGACGAGGAGATGGACAATCTCCACTCGGTCTATGTCGACCAGTGGGACTGGGAGAAGGTCATCGAGGAAAAGGACCGTAATGTGGACTTTTTAAAGTCGCAGGTCGATAAGATCGTCGCCGCCCTCTGCGACACGCAGATGACGATGCAGTCGATCTACCCGGCGCTGGCGCTCGGCGGACAGATCAACCGCCAGGTCACCTACATAACGGCGCAGGAGCTCGAGGACCGCTACCCGGACCTCACGCCGAAGCAGCGCGAGGACGAGGTCACGAAGAAATACGGCACGGTGTTTCTCATCGGCATCGGCGGCAAGCTCCGCTCCGGCAAGCCGCATGACGGCCGCGCGCCGGACTATGATGACTGGGACCTCAACGGCGACATCCTCATCTGGTATGAGCCGCTCGGATGCACGCTGGAGGTCTCGTCCATGGGTATCCGCGTGAGCCCGGAGTCGCTTGACCGCCAGCTCAAGCTCGCGGGCTGCGATGATCGCAGGGGACTCCAGTACCACAATATGCTTTTAAACGGCGAGCTGCCATACACGATCGGCGGCGGCATCGGCCAGTCGCGCATCTCGATGCTCCTTTTGGACAAGGCCCACATCGGAGAAGTGCAGTCCTCGATCTGGGACCGGCAGACCATCGACGTCTGCGAGCAGGCCGGGGTCATGCTGCTGTGATCACAAAAAAGCGGACCGCGAAAGCGGTCCGCTTTTTGCGAGCGTCGGAGAGCAAATCGAACAAAAGCATGATTTCATCCATTGCAAAATGTTTGGGATACTGATAGACTGAAGCTGCCGAAAAACCCTTGAAGGGAGGGAAGAATGCTAAATAGTCCAGAGAGAGACCTTGTTTACATAACAGAAAGAATTAAACAAAATAAAAATTTTGTTTAATTTAGGGGAGAGCAAAAACGTAAACAAAACGGTTTTTCCGATGAACTGATTTAGTTTTTCGCCGCATTTGGATTACCGGACTTCTGACACGCCCGCGATCTTGCGGGACTTCCTCAGCTACCACGAGACGATCAAGGGTCACTCGCAGAAAACGGTCGACGAATACTATCTCGACCTGCGGACCTTCTTCAGGTATCTGAAGATCGAACGCGGGCTTGCCGCGCCCAAAACGCCGCTCGATGAAATCTCCATCGCCGACGTCGATCTGGACTTCGTCTCGCGCGTCACACTCAATGAGGTCTACAACTATCTATCGTTTCTCGCGCGTGATCGCGTCGTCAACCAGCGCAGCCGCTCCAAGGAATACGGTCTTGCGCCGACGACTCGCGCCCGCAAGATCGCGTCCATCCGCAGCTTTTACAAATACCTCACCACCAAGGCCAAGCTCCTCGACGAAAACCCCGTCGCTGACCTCGACTCGCCCAAGGCGCCCAAAACTCTGCCGCGCTACCTCTCCCTGCAGGAAAGCCAGAAATTACTAAATTCAATAGATGGGAAAAACAGGGAACGTGACTACTGCATCATTTGCATTTTTCTCAACTGCGGCCTGCGTATCTCGGAGATTGTCGGGCTGAACGTGGCGGACTACCACAGCGAGAGCCTGCGCGTGCTCGGCAAAGGCAACAAGCAGCGCATCGTCTATTTGAACGACGCGACAAAAAACGCGCTTGACGACTGGCTGATCGTGCGCAAGACGATGGTGCCGGAGTATGAGCCGGCCCTGTTTGTGACCAATCGCCGGGCGCGCATCTCGCGCGAAATGATTCACAGCATGGTGAAAAAGAACCTGCTTGCGGCGGGCCTCGACCCGACGCAGTATTCCTCCCACAAGCTGCGCCACACGGCGGCGACGCTGATGCTGCAAAACGGCGTCGACGTCCGCACTCTGCAGGAGGTCCTCGGTCACGAGCACCTCAACACGACGCAGATCTACACCCATGTCGACAACGCCGAGCTGCGCACGGCGGCGCGCGCGAACCCGCTGGCCGAGTTTGAGCCGGATCGCGGCGACCACGACGGCAAGGACTAAAAAGCGGCAGAATTGCAAAAAAAATTGCGCCCGGTGTTGCAATCGGACGCATTATTATGTAAAATTGTAAAGTGACGAACATTACTTGACGGAGGACCAGCTCCATGGTTTTATCGAGCCTCATTTTTCTTTATGTTTTTTTGCCGGTGGTGCTGGCAGCCTATTATATCGTCCCGCAAAAGTGGAAAAATCCCTGTCTTTTGCTCGCGAGCCTCGTGTTTTACGGCTGGGGTGAGCCGGTCTATATCCTTTTGCTGCTGGCGAGCGTTATCTTGAACTACTTCATCGGCATCGCCGTGCAGAAGCAGCGCGAAAATGAAAACGTGAAGCACCCGAAGGGCTGGCTGCTCGCCGGCATCCTTGTGAACCTTCTGATGCTGCTGTTCTATAAATATTTCGACCTTTTCGCGCGGACGCTGGCCCTGATCCCGGCGCTGAGCGCGATCAAACCGCTCGAGCTCGCCCTGCCGCTCGGCATCTCGTTTTATACCTTCCGCGGCATGTCTTACCAAATCGACATTTACCGCGGCGACAGCGACGCGGAGCACAACTTCCTGCGTTACAGCACCTACGCGACCCTTTTCCCGCACATGACCGCCGGCCCGATCGTCCGCTACCGGGACGTCGCCGGGCAGCTCGCCGCGCGTCCGAAAAACGCGGAGCAATTTGCGGAGGGCGTGCGCCGCTTTACGATCGGCCTGGCGAAAAAGGTCCTCGTTGCGAACAATCTCGCCAAGCTCTGGGACGCCTATTCGACCGCGGCGGCGTCCGAACTCACGACCGTCGGCGCGTGGATCGGCCTGTGCGCGTTCTCGCTGGAGATCTACTTCGACTTCTCCGGCTACAGCGACATGGCGATCGGCGCGGCGAAGATGTTCGGCTTCGATTTCAAGGAAAACTTCGACTATCCGTACATCTCCGCGTCCGTCACAGAATTCTGGCGGCGCTGGCACATCAGTCTCGGCAGCTGGTTCCGCGACTATGTCTACATTCCGCTCGGCGGCAACCGCAAGGGCAAAAACCGCCAGCTGCTCAACATCGCGATTGTCTGGGCGCTGACGGGTTTTTGGCACGGCGCGAGCTGGAACTTCATGCTCTGGGGCCTGTACTACGCGGCCTTCCTCATCATCGAAAAGCTCTGGCTGCTCAAGCGGCTCGAAAAAGCCCCGCGCTTTGTCAGTCACCTCTACGCCATCGTCGTCTGCTTCTCCGGCTGGATTTTGTTCCAGATCTCCGATCTCGCGGCCTGCGGCCAGTATTACAAGACCATGTTCGGCTTTGGCAGCGGCGGCGGCTACGCGGCGACGGACGGCTTTTATTTGAAGACCTTTGCCCTCGTCTTTCTGATCGCCGCGCTCGGCTGCACACCTTTGTTTGCAAAGCTTTTCCACAGACTGCCGAAGAAGGTTCAGTCTGTGCTCTGCCCGGTGCTCATCGTTTTAACGCTCGTGCTCTGCACCGGCTATCTGGTCGACGCGACCTACAATCCGTTCATCTATTTCCGCCGCTTCTGAGGTAAACGCCATGACAAGATCATCCTTTAAAATTCAGATCGCGCTTTTTTGCGGCTTTCTCGTTCTGGGACTGGCGCTGCTGATCGCGCTGCCGGACCGGAGCTTTTCCGAACGCGAAAACCGCGAGCTGCAGCAGTTCCCCCGCTTTAGCGCCGAGAGCCTTTTCGGCGGCAAATACACAAGCAAGGTCGATACCTATATCGCCGATCAGTTCCCGCTGCGCGACGCGTGGACGACACTCAAGGCCCGCTGCGAGCTCGCCAGCGGCAAAGAGCAGAACAAGGACGTCTATCTCTGCGCCGGCGGCACGCTGCTCGAAAAGTACGACGCGCCCGATCAGACCCAGCTTGAGACGAACATCGCCGCGGTGAAGACTTTCGCCGAGCAGTCGGCCGTGCCGGTCTATTTCGCGCTCGTGCCCGGCAACACGG
>JAKOSQ010000163.1 GCA_029777215.1 Bacillota bacterium | reverse complement strand
GAGCTCGAGCACATGTCGAGGGCGGCGGAGGAGCTGCTGGTCTCGCAGCCCTATCTAAGCAAGACCATTTCCGACCTCGAGGGCGAGCTCGGCGCGCCGCTTTTCGACCACAAGGGGCGAAATATCGTGCTCAATTACTGCGGCAAGGCGTTTTACGCGCATGTTGTGAACATCTTCAACGAGCTGGAGGACGCGAAAAAAGAGGTGCAAAACATCAGTCTCTCGCAGCAGTCGACGATTCGCGTGGCGACGAACATCGGCCAGTTCATGCCGAGCCTGCTGGGGATCGTAACGAGCGGGGAGGAGGGCATTTCGATCCACCAGCGCTCCGCGCCCCGGCGCGACATTATCCACATGCTCCGCAACGCGGAGGTCGACTTTGTGCTGTGCAGTCCGCCGCTGGAGGAGGACGTGGAGTTCGAGACACTGCCGCTGCGCTATGAGAGGGCCGCCATCATCTACCCCGAGGGCCACTGGCTGGAGGGCTGTGCCGAGATCGATATGTCGGCGCTCGGGGAGGAGACCTTCATCAGCGTCGCCAAGGGCTACGGCGCGCGGGAGTACTTCGACTCCGCCTTCGCCGTCTGCGGCGTGCCCGCGAAAATGGCGATCGAGACGACGGACACGACCTCGGTTTTCGAATATGTCAAGCGCGGCCTCGGCATTTCCGCCGTGCCGCTGACGACGGTCCTGCGCGACCCCTGCTTTCAAAAACGCTACACACTGCTCACGCACAATATCGGCGGGGAGATCGCGCTCTCGTGGCGTCGGCGGCAGTTCATGGGCGCGGCGGGCCGGCGCTTCATCCAGTGCACCACCGCCTACTTTGACAGCCTTGAGACGGAAAACGCCGAGCTCATCCGCGCGCTTGCGGCGGACGGAGAAAATGATGTCTGAATAAGGTTCATTTCGCCTTGCTTTCCGGTGAGGCTTATGCTATTGTGACAGAGGGCCCGCGCAACAACTTCGGCGCGGACGCCCGGACAACGGCCCGCCCGGGCCGCGGGCGCATCAGATCGATCGGGGAGTGGTAGCATGAACGAATTCGGAGGATTTCTGGGTTGGGTCACAGCCGTATGCTATTTCATCGCAGTCGCCAACTACTTCGTCAAGCGTATTTTCAGAAAGTGGATCGTCAAGCTGCCGAAGGAGTCCATCGTCAGAACGGACTACCAGAAGGGAATGCTGCTCCTGGTGCGCTATCACCGCTATTTCGGCATGGCCGCCGGCGGCTTCGCGGTTGCGCATCTGCTCTGGCAGATCAATTTTGCCCGCGTCTCCTACTCGGGCATCGCCGCGACCGTGCTGATGGCGGCTACCGCCGTTATGGGGATCGCCGTGGCCTACGGGCACAAGACCGGAGTGCTCAAGGCCCACCGCCCCGTGTCGATGGTCCTGCTCGCGGCCACCGTTTTCCATCTGCTCACCAAAATATAAGCCCCGTCCGCACGGCCTCGGCGGTGCGGACAGCGGAAAGGTCCCCGGCAGCGCAGGCAGCGCTGCCGGGGACCTTTTGCCGCGCGAAAACGAGAAAGACCCCTTGACAAACTGGTTTAACGGCGTTAGTCTTAGAACAGGGTCTAACGCCGTTAAACCACAAGGAGGGATCGCCATGGAAGACTACCGTCTCGGCGCGATGGAGACGCGCTTTGCCGAGCTCATCTGGCAGCACGCCCCGGTGGCGTCGGGGGAGCTCGTGAAGCTCTGCCAGGCCGCTTTCGGCTGGAAAAAATCGACGACCTATACGATGCTCCGCCGCCTGTGCGAGCGCGGCCTATTTCGAAACGAGGGCGGAACCGTTTCGGCGCTGATGACGCCGGAGGCGGTTTCCGCCGTGCAGAGCGAGGCATTCGTCGACGAGACCTTCGGCGGCTCGCTGCCGAAATTCGTCGCGGCCTTTGCCTCGCGCAAAAAGCTCAG
>JAKOSQ010000162.1 GCA_029777215.1 Bacillota bacterium | reverse complement strand
CGCGGCCCCAAGGACATCCGTCCGCTCTACATCAAGCCCGGCTATTGGCCGCGCGTCCACGGTTCCGGCCTCTTCCAGCGCGGTCAGACCCAGGCCCTGTCGGTGGGCACCTTGGGCACCCTGCGCGAAGGCCAGCGTCTCGACACGATCGACCCGCAAGAGGGCAAGCGCTATATGCACCAGTACAACTTCCCGTCCTATTCCGTCGGTGAAGCCAGAGCGTCCCGCTCCACGAACCGCCGCGAATACGGCCACGGCGCCCTCGCTGAAAAGGCCCTTGACCCGGTGATGCCGCCGGTCGAGGAATTCCCGTACGCCATCCGCGTCGTCTCCGAAGTTCTCTCCTCCAACGGTTCCACCTCCCAGGGCAGCATCTGCGCAAGCACGCTGGCGCTGATGGACGCGGGCGTCCCGATCACCGCGCCGGTCGCCGGTATCTCCTGCGGCCTCATTCAAGACGACAACGGCGGCTTCACCACCTTCATCGACATTCAGGGCGTCGAGGACTTCCACGGCGAGATGGACTTCAAGGTCGCCGGCACGAAGAAGGGCATCACCGCCATTCAGATGGACCTCAAAAACGACGGTCTGTCCCACGAGATCATCGAGAACGCCCTCGAAATCACGCGCGAGGCGCGCATCCAGATTCTCGACGAGATCATGCTCCCCGTCCTGCCCGAGCCGCGCAAGGAGCTCGCAGAGACCGCTCCGAAGATGATCACCATGCACATCAATCCGGACAAGATCCGTGAAGTCATCGGCTCCGGCGGCAAGGTCATCCAGAAGATCACTGCCGACACCGGCTGCAAGATCGACATCGAGGACGACGGCTCCATCTATATCGCCTGCGCCGACATCGAAGCCTGCCGCCGCGCACAGACCACCATCGAGAACATCGTCTTTGTTCCCGAGGTCGGCAAGCTCTACTACGGCAAGGTCGCCCGCGTCATCCCGATCGGTGCGTTCATTGAGCTCGCCCCGGGCAAGGACGGCATGTGCCACATCAAGGACCTCGAGTTCAAGCGCACCGAGAAGGTCGAAGACGTCCTCAACGTCGGCGACATGACCTGGGTCAAGGTCGTCGAGATCGACGACCGCGGCCGCGTCAACCTCTCCCGCAAGGAAGCGCTCAAGGAAAGAGAAGCCCTGGGCCTCACGGACTAACGTCCCGTCGAAAAAGGCCTACGGCCTTTTCCGCCAATAGAGTTCTCGCGCTGCGGCGCTGCGTCAAAGGAAAACCTTATCGCTCCGTTTCCCGCAAGCGGAAAGCGGAGCGAACGGATTCCCTTTTCCTTTCCCGTGAAGCCTTTTGGCTTCGCGGGGAACTATTAGTAACGGCTCCGAGAAGTGGATTCCCGGAGCCGTTGAATTTCACGTTTTGCGCCGGCCAGACTGCTGGGCTCTCCATCAAGTCGCTGACTTGATGGGGAAAGCCGGAACAGCGGAGCGAGTGAGCTTTCGGGCTTGCCCGGAAGCGAAGGATACGAAGCTTGCGACGGCGTCTCGCCGTGTCCGGCGCAAAACCTATCGCACGGCGATAGGGCGACAAAATCATCCGGGCGGCAGTACCGCCTTTTTTCTATCCGTTTACAGCGGCAGGAGGAACCACCTATGCACGAAATCATCAGACTCGAGAACGGCGTGCGCATTATCTGCGAGCGGATGCCCGGCGTCCGCTCCGCCGCTTTCGGGATTTTCATCAATTCCGGCTCGCGGAACGAAGCCCCCGGCGAAAACGGCAGCGCCCACTTCATCGAGCACATGCTCTTCAAGCGCACCGAAAAGCGCAGCGCCGCCGAGCTTGCCTTTGATATGGACGCCATCGGCGGACAGATCAACGCCTTCACGACCCGCGAGGCCACCTGCTTTTATGCCCGTGTCCTCGACACCCATCTGAACACCGCCATCGACCTTTTGAGTGAGATGTTCTTCGAGTGCGCCTTTGACGAGACGGAGCTCGAGAGCGAGCGCGGCGTCATCCTCGAGGAGATCGGCATGTACGAGGACACGCCAGACGACGTGTGCTACGAGAAGCTCATGGCCTGCTGCTACAAGGGCGCGCTGGGCCGCCCGGTCCTCGGCAAGCCTTCGACCCTCGCGGGCATGACCGGCGCGGGCCTCAAGGCCTACAAGGAGGCGCACTACACCGCCGGCAACATCGTCGTATCCCTGTGCGGCAACTACGACGAGAGCCATCTGCGCCGCATCGAGGCCTGCTTTGCCGCGATGCCGAAGTCGAAAGCGACAAAGCCCCGCCGCGCGTCCTACGCACCGGTCGCCGTGGCGAAGCGCAAAAAGACGGAGCAGAACCAGTTCTGCATCGCCTTCCCGTCCTGCCCGAGCAACAGCGACGAGCGCTTTGCGATGAACCTGCTCTCAACCGCGCTCGGCGGCGGCGTGTCCTCGCGCCTGTTCCAGAACATTCGCGAAAAATACGGTCTGTGCTACTCGATCTACTCCTTCCAGTCCGGCTTCCTCGACACCGGCATGCTCGCCGTGGCGACCGCCGTCGGCAAGGACACGGAGACAAAGGCCCTCGGCCTCATCGGCGACGAGCTGCGCGCCCTTGCAAACGACGGCATCACGCAGGACGAACTTGACCGCGCCCGCGAACAGGTCAAATCCTCGCTCGTGATGGGCCTCGAGTCGGCGAACTCCCGCATGCTCAAGATGGGAAACTCGATGCTCGTCATGGGCCGGAGCCTCACGGCGGACGAGCTTTTGGAGCGCTACGACAGCGTGACGCGCGAGGAAATATTGGCGCTCGCGCAAAGCCATCTAAACCCGAAGCAGCTCTCCCTGTCCGCCATCGGCAAGGTCGAGCCCGCCGAGGAGTATGTCAAGGTGCTGGGACTGTAAGAAAGAAAAAAATCCGCTTTCCCGTGAGAAATGGGAAAGCGGACTTTTTTATTCATCCATCGCCGAGAGCATGAACTCGTTGCAGCTTCTTTCTCTGTCGAGGGTCGTCCACTCCATGTGGCCGGGGTAAACCTCGTAGTCGCCCTCGAGCTGACCGAGCTTTTTGAGCGAGCGCATGATCTCCGCGCCGTTGCCGCCGGGGAGGTCCGTCCGGCCACAGGAGTCGCGGAAGAGCGTGTCGCCCACGAAAAGCGCGCGGTCGCAGATGTAGCACACGCCGCCCTCGGAGTGGCCCGGCGTCTCGAGAACCTTGAAGGTGAGCGAGCCGACCTTGATCTCCGCACCCTCGTTGATGAAGAGCGTGCCCTCGGGCGGGTCGTAGTGGTAGCCGATGTCAATGGCCGTCTGGCGGACGTCCTTTTTGTTCATATAGACCTTCGCGCCGGTCTCGGACGCAACGGCCTCAACGCCGCCGGTGTGGTCGAAGTGGCCGTGCGTGAGCAGTACGGCGCGGCACTTGAGCTTGTTGTCGTCGAGGTAGTTGAGAATGGTGTTCGAGTCCGCGCCGGGATCGATGACGGCGCACTCGAGCGTGGTGGGGTCCGTGACGATGTAGCAGTTCGTCTGGATCTGGCCGACTGTAAACGATTTGATGAGCATGGTGTTCCTCCTGATAACGTCGTGAGAGACGAGCTTGTGGCGGAAAATTCCGCGGTTGAAAAGGTCAAAAAGGTTCATTACAGGCTGTCCGTATCGAGGATGAGCGTGACCGGGCCGTCGTTCACGGAGGACACCTGCATGTCCGCGCCGAAGACGCCGTGCTCCACCCGGAAGCCGCGCGCGCGACACTGGGCCATGACGCGCTCATAGAGCGGCTCGGCGACGGGCCCGCCGGCGGCCCGCGTGAAGCCCGGACGGCGGGACGAGCAGTCCGCGTAGAGCGTGAACTGCGAGACGATCAGCAGCGCCGCCCCGATCTTGTCGGGCGCAAGGTTCATCTTGCCGTTTTCGTCCTCGAAGACGCGCAGGCCGCAGATGCGGTCGGCAATTTTGTCCGCTTCTTTTTCCGTGTCCGTGACGGAGACGCCGAGCAGGACGAGAAAGCCCTGTCCGATCTCCCCGACGCGCTCGCCGGAGATATCGACGGCGGCGTTTTTGACTCTGGTGACGACTGCGCGCAACGCGTAGCCCCCTTTCGTTTTGCCCTCTGCGGGCCTGTTCTATGCAGCGCGGAGGCTCTCCCCCACCGCTTCAGTCGCCCGAGCGGGTGATCTCGGTGACGCCCGCGACGGTACGGAGCTTTGCGATGATGACCTCGAGGTCCGCGAGGGTCTTGACCTCCACCGTGACAACGGCGGTGGACTTGGCCCCGTCGAGATCGCGGGCGTTGAGACTCAGCACCTTGGCGTTAAGCGCGTTGAGCACGGTCGCGATGTCGATGACGAAGCCGCTGCGCTCGCGCGCGAGGATGCGGATGGTCGTGACGTAGCTCTCACTCGGCGCGTCCGCCCAGCTGACGTTGATCCAGCGGCCGCCGTCCTCGGGGTTGTCGCGGCTGAGCAGGTAGTTTTTGCAGTCCGTGCGGTGAATGGAGACGCCGTAGCCCCGCGTAATGAAGCCGACAATGTCGTCGCCGGGGACCGGCGTGCAGCAGCGGGAGAATTTGACGAGACAGTTGTCGAGTCCCTCAACCAGCACGCCGTGGACCGGGTGTCGGTCGCCCTGCTGGGCGGCCTTTTTCTGCTGGTATTCGACCTTTTCGGCCATTTTTTCAACTGGGGTCTTCGGCGGCAGCTTCTGCGCCTTGACGATCTCGTCCTTGATCTTGTTGACGGCCTTGGTGGCCGTCATGCCGCCGTAGCCGATGGAGGCGTAGAGGTCGTCCATCGAGGCAACGGCAAGCTTTTTCAAAACGGCGGGCTGCAGCTCCTCGTCCGTGATGGCGGCCATCGTGAGGCCGGCCTGCTTGAGCTCGCTCTCAAAGATGGACTTGCCCGCGACGATGTTCTCCTCGCGCTTTTCTTTTTTGAACCACTGCTTGATCTTGCTGCGAGCCGCGCCGCTCTTGGCAATCTTCATCCAGTCGCGGGACGGCCCGGGCGCCGCCTTCGAGGTCAGGACCTCGACGATGTCGCCGTTTTGCAAGACCCGGTCGAAGGGGACGATGCGGCCGTTGACCTTCGCGCCGATCATGCGGTTGCCGACGGCGGAGTGGATGCCATAGGCGAAGTCGATCGGCGTCGCCCCGGCAGGGAGGTTGATGACGTCGCCCTGCGGCGTGAAGACGAAGACCTCGTCCGAGAACATGTCGATCTTGAGATCGTGGAAAAAGTCCTGCGCGTCGCTGTCCGCCTGCGTTTCGAGCAGCCGGCGGACCCAGGCGAACTTCTCCTCGTCCCCGACCTTGACGCCGTCCGTTCCGGACTTGTACTTCCAGTGCGCCGCGACGCCGTATTCGGCAGTCTGGTGCATGTCCCAGGTGCGGATCTGGACCTCGAAGGGGATGCCCTCCGAGCCGATGACGGTCGTGTGGATGGACTGGTAGCCGTTGGGCTTCGGGGTGGAGATATAGTCCTTGAAACGGCCCGGCAGGGGCTTGAACATGTCGTGGATGTGGCCGAGGACGTTGTAGCAGTCGGCAATGCTCTCGACGATCACGCGGAAGGCGCAGAGGTCGAAAATTTCGTTGAGCTGCTTGTTCTGCGAATACATCTTGCGGTAGATGGAATAGATGTGCTTGATTCGACTGGAAATTTCGCCCTTAATGTTCCAGTCGTCGAGCCGGGACTGAATCTTGTCCTCGACGGTCTGCATGAATTCTTCGAGCATGGGCATGTGCTGCTCGAGGGAGTCCGTGATTTCCTTGAAGCCGATGGGGTCGAGATAGAGCAGCGCGAGGTCCTCCAGCTCCCACTTGGCCTTCTGCATGCCGAGGCGGTGGGCGATCGGAGCGTAGATTTCCATCGTTTCAAGGGACTTGGCGCGTTGCTTTTCCGGCGTCTGGTACTGCATCGTCCGCATGTTGTGGAGGCGGTCGGCGATCTTGATCATGATGACGCGGATGTCCTTCGCCATGGCGATGAGCATCTTGCGCATGTTCTCCATCTGCTCGTCCTCTTTGCTGGTGTACTGGACGCGCGTGAGCTTGGTGACGCCTTCGACGAGGTCCGCGACCGTCGTGCCGAACTGCTTGGCGATGTCCTGATAGGTCAGCGAGGTGTCCTCGATCGTATCGTGCAGGAGGGCGGCGATGATGCAGTCCTCGTCCGCGAGCCCCATTTCGACGCAGTTTTGCGCCGCGGCGACGCAGTGGGTCACATAGGCCGAGCCCTCGCGTCGCTTCTGCCCGCTGTGGGCGAGGACCGCGCAGTCGTAGGCCGAGCGGATGCGCCCGGCGTCCACCGCCGGGTTCATCGCAAGAACACTTTTTTCAAGCGCGGCATACATCTCGTCCGCGTTGAGATATTCTGTTTTATTCGTTTCGTCGTCCGGCATATGGGTCATCCTCGATCATCCGTCTTTTCAGTGCTTTGTGAGCGAGCCGCCCCAGAGGCGGGTGAAAAGGCGGGAATTTGTGAGCTCGGTCTTGCGTCCGTCGTCCGCGGCGGCGCAGCAGATGCAGCCGTCCCGGGCCTTGAGGTCCACGAGCTTGAGTTCTTTTAAAATTTCAATGCACAGGCAGAACTTCACGGGGTCCATGAAGTCGCGCCGGCCACCGGAGAGTTCTTCATAGCGGAACTCGATCCGGCCGCCGAACTGCTTGATGCGCCGCCACGCGCGCGCGAGCTCGTCGCGCCCCGGGCGGAATATCCGCAGCTCCTCGACGCTGAACTCCTCCATTTCGAGGATGCAGCGGCAGGTGTCGAGCGTTTCCGACGGCCGCACGGCGCAGATGAGGAACTGCACGCTGCGGTGGCCGCGGAAGTCGTTCACCTGCGGAACAAAGCACAGGTCGACCGGCATGCCCGGGCGGACGCAGAGGTCCGCGAGCGTGTGCGAGAAAAAGACGCAGTCGAAGCGCGCGCCGTTTTTTTCGACGCTCATGCGCAGATGGCGGCCGCCGCCGATCGGCGTGACCGACTCCAAAATGGCGTTGAGCATGCACATGAGCGGTTTTTCGCAGCCGTTGCCGCAGGGCTCAAGCTCGTCGAGCGAAGCGACGCCCTCGAGCGTCAGCACCGAGGGATTGCCGATCAGCAACTCCGGCGTGACGGTGGGCGCGCTCTCCGGGAGATGTGCGCGGTAGTAGTCCGCAAGCCTGGCGCGGAACTCGTCAACGCGCTCGGGCCGAATGGAGAGGCCCGCCGCGAAGGCATGTCCACCGAAGCTCTCAAGGCAGTCCGCACAGGCGGAGAGCGCCTCGAAAAGGTTGAAGTCGCCGTAGCTCCGGCAGGAGCCCTTGCCGCTGCCGCCCTCGATGCAAATCATGATCGCGGGGACGTGGTATTCCTCGGTCAGCCGCGAGGCGGCGATGCCGACGACGCCGGGGTGCCAGTTCTCGCTCTCGAGCACGATCGGCAAGTCCTGCTTTGCGCTGCCAAGACACGCAAGCGCGTCCTCGAGCACCTGCAATTCCAGCTCCTGCCGGCGGTGGTTGAGGTCGCACAGTTCTCTTGCGAGCAGCCGCGCCTCCTCCGGGTCCGCCGTTGCGAGCAGACGCAGTGAAACGCCCGTTTTGCACAGTCTCCCGGCGGCGTTGATACGGGGTGCCAGCGTGAAGCCGACGGTCGCCGCGTTGAGCGGCTTTTTCGCCGCGCCGGACTCCTCAAGCAGGGCCTCAAAGCCGGGCCGCGGCGCATTTTTAAGCTTCTCAAGTCCCTCGTAGACGAGGCAGCGGTTCTCCCCCGTCAGCGGCATGACGTCCGCGATCGTGCCGACCGCGACGAGGTCCGCGTAACGCGCGAGCGAGCCCTGTGGGTCGTTTTCGAGCGCGCAGACAAGCTTGAACGCAACGCCGACGCCCGCAAGCTCCTCGTTCGGATAGCGGGAACCGGGACGCTTCGGGTCGACGACGGCGGCGGCGTCCGGCAGCGTCTGCGGACATTCGTGGTGGTCCGTGATGACAACGTCGATGCCGAGGCTTCTGGCGAAGGCCACCTCCTCGGCGGCGGTGATGCCGCAGTCAACGGTCACGACGAGCGTGACGCACTTTTCGCGCAGAGACTCGATCGCGCCGGCGTTGATGCCGTAGCCCTCGTCGAGGCGGTCGGGTATGTAGGAAAGGCAGGCAATGCCGTTGCGGCGGAAATATTCGGTCATGAGACAGGTGGAGGTGATGCCGTCAACGTCATAGTCGCCATAGACGGCAACGCGCTCACAGTCGCGAACAGCGCGTTCGATGCGCGCGACCGCGCGGTCCATGTCGCAGAGCAGCAGCGGGTCGCAGAGCAAATCCTCCCCGTGCGAGAGAAACTGCGCGGCCCCCTCGGCCGTGTCGATCCCCCGCGCGCGGAGCACCGCCGCGAGCAGCGGCGTATAGTCCGCCGAGACGAGCGCATCGCAGCATTCTTCTGTGTAATTTGGTATTTTCCAGATATCCTTTATCATTATATTCTCCCGTATGCGCCTGCGGTTGACCGCTGTGCGGCGTCAGACGGCTCTCAAATTATAGTTATCAGTATGGCACATCTATATATTATAGCAGACTCGCGGGTGCAGAGCAACAGAAAAAATCAGCCTTCTCCGGCGCTGCGCGGCGGCTGGGGCCTGTGTTTTTGATTGACAAGGAAACTTTAACGTGTTAACATATTTGTTGCGTTTGGATGCCCCGCGCCGGTGTGGCGGAACTGGCAGACGCCCGGGACTTAAAATCCCGTGGGAGCAATCCCGTACCGGTTCGATCCCGGTCACCGGCACCAAAGCCCGTCAGCCCTGTGCTGGCGGGCTTTTGCGGCTTTTCGGAGGGATGCAAAAAGTTGATCACGGGCGTTTTTTCAAGGCCCGAAAATCGGAGCATCCCTCCGAACATCCCTCCAAAAATCGAGGTTTTTCTTCCAGTTCGTTCTGCCCGGCTCCGTTTGTTTCCGAACGGAGCTGTTTTTTTCGTTCATTTCTGCATCCCTCCGTCGTTTTCGGCCCTGGCCTCAGTCGGGAAAACGCGCAAAATCGCGTTCGCGGAGGAGACCTTGGAGTTGAAATCGAGGTGGGTGTAAATGTTGCTGGTGGTCGAAATGTTGCTGTGCCCGAGCCACTCCTGGATCTCCTTGAGGCTCACGCCGTTGGCGTAGAGCAGCGTCGCGCAGGAGTGCCGGAGGTCGTGGAAACGGATCTTACGCAGACCGTTCTTTTTGAGCACCGCCGGGAAGCGGTCGGAGATGCGGTTCGGCGTGATCCGGCTGCCGAGCGCGTCGACATAGACATAGTCGAGGTAGTCCGTGCAGTAGGCGCTGCCGCACACGCGGCGGTTTTCCTCCTGCTCGGCTTTCATCCGCAGAAGCAGCGTCTCGAACGGCGCTACCATCGGCAGGGTCCGGCAGCTCGACTTGGTCTTGGGCCTGTCCTTGTCGACGATGACCGTTTTGCCGTCCACGATGACCTCGGTCGCCGTGTGGCAGATGGTGAAGGTCTTCCGTTCAAAGTCGACCACCTCCCATCTGAGGCCGACGATCTCGCTGCGGCGCAGCCCGTAGAACGCGCCGAGAATGACCGCGAGCTCGATGGCATCGCCGCGCACCGCGCGGAAAAGCTCGTCGAGCTCCGCCTCGTTGTAGACACCGCCGACGAAGGCCGCCTTTTTCGGCCGCTGGACGCGGTCGGCAGGGTTGAACTCGATAAGGCCCATCTGGACGGCGTACTGCAGCGCCTTGCGAATGTTCGCATGGCGGTGGATGACCGTGTTCGCACTCACGCCCTCGACGTTCAGACTGTACTGATAGTACTCCTGAATGTCCATCGGCGAGAGCTCGCGGAGCGTCAGGTGCTTCGGCTCGAAGTACGGCAGCAGCCGCCTGCGGATCGTGAGCTCGTAGCCCGAATAGGTCGAGAGCTCGACGCTGTTTTTCATCAGTTCGAGCCAGTTCACGAAAAATTCCGTGAGCTGCAACTCCTCCGCGCGCGGCCGCGGCTTCAGCGCGTCCTCCGGCTTTTTCTTCGGGTCAAAGCTCTCGCGCGCCTCGCTGAGCAGGGCCTCGGCCCGCCGCTTGTTGCCCTTGACCGGCAGCCCTGTGCTGACGGATTTGGTTTTTCGTTTGCCGCATTCGTCCTGCCAGGAGAGAACGATCTGATAGATCCCGTTTTGTTCGCGCAGGTGTCCCGCTGTCATAATGATTTCCTCCTTTTGCTGACAGCCCTTTGGATT
>JAKOSQ010000161.1 GCA_029777215.1 Bacillota bacterium | reverse complement strand
GGTGGAGTGACGAATCTCAAAAAAGCTCTCGATGTCCTTCTGGATGGTCGTCGTGTCCCGGCGGTTGAGCAGGAAAGCGAGCACGCGCGCCTGCGTCAGCGTCAAACCGTACTGCTCAAGCTCGCGGTTGGCGTCCGCTTCGATGTAATCGGAGATGCGCTTGATGTAGTAGCCGGTATTTTTTTCGTTCATGGGACGCCTCCGGAAAATTAAAGTTTGCAGCATTAAAAAGTGGCGGTTCATGGCCGCCGCTTTTTTTGATGTTCAATTGCGAATGACGAAGCCCTCCCGCCGTGGGGCGGGGGCGGGCAGGGGCATGTCTGCATAGCCGAGGATGCAGTTGCCGATGCCGACAAAGTTTTCGTCGAGACCCCACTTCTGCAGGAGCGACTTGCCCTCCGGGGTCTCAAAGGTCTGCCGTGCGCGGTGAATCCAGCAGGAGCCGAGGCCGGCGGCGTAGGCCGCGTTGAGCAGATTGCCGAGCACGAGACTGCCGTCCTCGACGTAGGTCGGGCAGCGGCTGTCGGCAAAGACGACGAGGACGGTCGGCGCGCCGTAGAAGGGGTCACCGTCCGTACCCATGATCTGCGCGTTGATGAGGGAGAGCAGGTCGCGCGTCTCCCGGTCCTGCACAACGACGATCGCTGCGCTCTGCCGGTTCATGCCGCTCGGGGCATAGGTCCCGGCGCGGAGCACAGCCTCCAGCGTCTCGGACGCAATCTGGTCGGGTTTGTATTTGCGGATGCTTCTGCGCGCGCAAAGGCTCTCAAGTGTTTCGTCCTTCATTTGAATTTCTCCCGTTCAGCCGGCGACGAGCTCCCTGATGAGCGCGTCGACCTTTTCATCCATCGTGTCCTCATCCTGGAACTGGCAGGTGCCGACGACCTTGTGTCCGCCGCCACCGTTTTTGAGCATGAGGCTGCCGACGTCGATCGTCGCGGTCTTGTTGAGAACCGAGTAGCCCACGGCGCAGGAGCAGCCCTTGCCGCCCTTGCCGCTGACGATCCAGCAGGAGAGGTTCTGCTCGGGATAGAGGCTGTAAATGAGGAAGCGGTTGCCGGAGTAGATCGGGTCCACGCCGCGCAGATCGCTGATGATGACTTTGCCCTCGGTGCGGGTGTGGGCCTTCACCATGTCTATGAACTTGTCGTTCTGGTCGAAATAGACCTCCACGCGCTCCTTGACGTCCGGCAGCTCGAGGATTTCCTCGATGTCCATGGTGCGGCAGCAGTCGATGAGCTCCTCCATGAGCTTGTAGTTCGGGATGCGGAAATCGTGCCAGCGGCCGAGACCGGTGCGCGGGTCCATGATAAAGCCGAGCAGCACCCAACCGGTCGGGTGCAGAATCTCGTCTCGCGTGAGGTTCGCGGAGTCGACCTTGTCGACAGCCCAGAGCATTTCCGTGAAGTGCGGGAAGCGCTTCTGCCCGCCGTAGTAGTCGTAGATGATGTGGGCGCAGGAGGGCGTCATGCGGCTCTCACCCTTGTATTTTCCGGTCAACTGAAGCCGTTCCTGTTCACTCGAATGGTGGTCGAACCACAAGCCGCAGCCGGGAACATAGGGTACGTTCGCGAGGCAGTCATTTTCGTTGATCTCAACAATCCCGTCCTGCAGGTCCTTCGGGTGACAGAACTTCCAGCTGTCGATGACAGCGGCTTCCTTGAGCAGGGCGCCGCAGGCAAGTCCGTCAAAATCCGAGCGTGTGATGAGTCTCATCCTGAATATCCCCCTAAGATGTGTCATTCCAGTTCTCTTGCGCCTCAAAACGCCGGCGCAGACGCGCCGTACGAATATCGATGGTTTATTATACTATTGTTTTCAGAGCTTGAAAAGCATTTTTTACGCGTCGGGAGAAATTACCGCCCGCTTTTTTTGCGCGGCGATCCCGCTCACGCCTCGCTCTCGGGGCAGACGTAGCGGCGGCGTCCCTCGCTCTTGCCCTTGATGTCGATGGCGTCGTTCGGGCAGCGGTTGATGCAGCCGAAGCAGCTCATGCAGGCCTTGCCGAAGACGGGCTTTTTGTTTTGCATGGTGATGTTGTTCGTCGGGCAAAACTCGGCGCACTTGCCGCAGCCGACGCAGCGGTCGGACACGACGTAGTGCCCGCCGCTGACCGCGAAGCGGTTGAACATGGCGTTGATTAAACCGGACTTGAGCCAGGCGGCGGAGGTTTTGTCCGTCTTTTCGATAGCCTCGCCGGCGGCGATCTTCTGCGCGAGGGCATGGATCACGGGCTTTGCCGCGGCGATCATGCGGTTGACCTCGGTCTCCTCCGGCATGGAGGCAACAACATAGTTGCTCGGCATCGGCACGCCTGAGAAGCCCATGAAGCGCAGGCCCTTTTGTTTGACGAGCTTTTCGCAGTACTGGCTGCTTCTGCCGGTCTCGCTTCCCATCGTCGCGACAATATAGAGCTTGTCGCTGCCGGTGAACTCGGCCTCACGCAGCAGCGCCTCAATCGGACACGGCAGCCGCCAGGCATAGATCGGCGCGACCAGTACAAAGGGCTTTTCCGAGTGGAACGCCGGTTTGACGCTTTTTTTCAGAACTTCGTTAAGCGATACGAGCTCATCGCCGGTGTCCGCGGCGATCGTCTCGGCAACAAATTTGCTGTTGCCTGTACCAGAAAAAAACAGGATCATTGTACGCTGCCTCCGTTTCGATTTTCGTCAGGCCGCCGCGTGGGGGGCGGCAACATAGTTTTATACATCTAACTCTAATCGCAGTTCCTCGATTTGTCAACCGTTTTGCCGCGCCGACAGGCATTTTACCCCGGCAGGTACATTTTTCACCAGCAATTGATTTTCGCAAATGCGGCTGTTATAATCAGTACAAACATCCGCGCTCCGCGCGGCGATCGGAGCAAAACTGATGACACTGGAAGCCTTTTTCGCCCAAAACCCGTCCGGCGCGCTCGCGCTCTCGGGCGGGGTCGACTCCTCTTATCTCGCGTGGGCGGCGGGGAAATACGGACAGAGCTGGCGCGCCTACTATGTAAAGGCCGCGTTCCAGCCCGCCTTTGAGCTGCGGGATGCCGAGCGCGTCGCGGCGCTCGCGGGCGTGGCGTTGACCGTGATCGAGGCCGACGTCCTCGCGGTTCCGGAGATCGCCGCGAACCCCGAAAACCGCTGCTATTTCTGCAAGCGGCTCATCTTTTCGGCCATTTTGGAGCGCGCGGCGGCGGACGGCTGCACCCTCGTCATTGACGGCACGAACGCCTCGGACGAGGTCTCGGACCGCCCCGGCATGAGGGCGCTGCAGGAGCTCTCAGTCCGCTCGCCGCTGCGCGAGTGCGAGCTGACGAAAAGCGACGTACGCGAGCGCTCCAAGGCTGCGGGACTCTTCACCTGGTCAAAGCCGTCCTACGCCTGTCTCGCCACACGCATCCCGGCGGGCACGGCGATCGCGCCCGAAGCGCTCGCGAAAATCGAGCGCGGCGAGGACGCGCTGTTTGCCCTCGGCTTCACGGATTTCCGCATCCGTCTGCGCGGCGAGACTGCGCTGCTGCAGTTCAACGAAGCCCAGCTCGACGGCGCGCTGACGCGCCGGGCGGAGCTATTGGAGCGGCTCTCGCCGCTGTTTCCCGCCGTCGCGGTCGATTTGAAACCGCGCAGGGCATCGGACTGAGGAGGTTAAAATGGACACTGAAAAAGACGTACTGGCTCTGCTGCGCCGTGTCGAGGCGGGCGAAATGAAGCCCGAGGACGCGCTGCTGCAGCTCAAGCTCGAGCCCTATAAGGACATCGGCTTTGCCAAGGTCGACATGCACCGGGGTCTGCGGCAGGGCGTGCCGGAGGTCATCTACGGCGCGTCGAAAACGCCGGAGCAGATTGTCGGCATTTTAGAGGCCATGCAAAAGCACGGCTGCAAAAACGTCCTTGTCACGCGCATCCCACAGGAGACGGCGGACGTGATCGCGGCATCGTTCCCGGTCGAATACAGCGCGCTTGCCCGTCTCGCGCGGGTCTTCCCGGCCCAGACGGAGCGGCACGGGGCCATCGTGATCGCGACCGGCGGGACAAGCGACATGGGCGTTGCCGAGGAGGCCGCGCTGACCGCCGAGGCGCTCGGAAACGAGGTCGTCCGTCTCTACGACGTCGGCGTCGCGGGGCTGCACCGGCTGCTGTCGAACCTTGAGCCGCTGATGAGCGCGCGGGTCGTGATCGCCGTGGCGGGCATGGAGGGCGCGCTTGCAAGCGTCGTTGCGGGACTTGTCGACTGTCCGGTCGTCGGGGTGCCTACCTCGGTCGGCTACGGGGCGAGCTTCGGCGGCGTCGCGGCGCTTTTATCAATGCTCAACTCCTGCGCCTCGGGCGTGAGCGTTGTCAACATAGACAATGGCTTCGGCGCAGGCTTCCTCGCGAGCAAAATCAACCACATGGGGGACGCCGAATGAAAACGCTGTATTTGGAGTGTAATATGGGCGCGGCGGGCGATATGCTGCTCGCCGCGCTCTATGAGCTGCTGGACGATCAAGTGGGCTTTTTGGAGACGATGAACACGTTCCTGCCGGACGTGCGCTTCGCGGCCGTCCCGGCGAGCAGCTGCGGCGTCGCGGGCACGCACATGGAAGTGACGGTTAACGGGCTGGAGGAACAAAGCGAGCTGCTGCCCGGCGACGGGCACGCCGATCACGCGCACCGCCATCGCGGTCCGGCGGACATCCGCGCGCTGATCGCGGGCTTTGCGCTGCCGGACGAAGTGAAGCAAAACGCCCTCGCGATCTACGACAGCATCGCCGAGGCCGAGGCCGCCGTCCACGGCGTCCCGGTCGGGGCGGTGCACTTTCACGAGGTCGGCGCGCTCGACGCCGTCGCGGACGTGACGGGTGTGTGTTACGCGCTATCCCTGCTCGCGCCGGACGCCGTCTGCGTTTCGACCGTACACACGGGCTTCGGACAGGTGCGCTGCGCGCACGGCCTGCTGCCTGTCCCCGCGCCCGCGACAGCGAAGCTTCTAACCGGAATTCCGATCTGCGCGGGCGCGGTCGAGGGCGAGCTCTGCACCCCAACGGGCGCGGCGCTGCTCCGGCACTTCGGCCAGCGCTTCGGTCCCATGCCGCCGATGACGGTCAACAAAATCGGCGCCGGGGTCGGGCGGAAGGTCTTCCCCGCCGCGAACTGCGTCCGGGCCTTTTGGGGCGAGCAGATCGCTGAAGAAAACGGTGAAATCGTCGAGCTCGTCTGCCACATCGACGACATGACGGCGGAGGCGCTCTCCTTCGCGGGCGAGCGGCTGATGGCCCTCGGTGCGCTCGACGTCTCCTTCGCCCCGGTCACAATGAAAAAGGGCCGTCCCGGTACGGTCTTCACGGTGCTCTGCGCCCCGCAGGACGAAGCCCGGCTCGCCGAAGCCATCCTGCGCGAGACGAGCTCGAACGGCGTCCGCTCCCGCCGCTGCCGGAAGTATATCCTCGCGCCGTCGAAAAAAAGCGTCGAAACGCAGTATGGCCCGGTCGCCGTCAAGTGCGCCGAAGGCTTCGGCATTGCGCACGCGAAGCCGGAGTACGACGCCGTCGCCGCGCTTGCGGGGGAAAAAGGGCTGCCGTTCCACACCGTTTGGAATGCCGCGCTTGCCGCCATAGAGCAGGACAAGGGCTGAGGTCTTTTCACCCGTCCAATCGTCCTGTCGCCGTGCGATTCGTCGGGATAAGCTCCATATCCTTCGCCGCTCCGGCTTTCCCCATCAAGTCGTTGACTTGATGGGGGCCGAAGGGTCAATCAAATTTGAGGGCTCGGGGAATTCACTTCTCCGAGCCCTCTCTTTGCAAGCGCCGCAGCGCGGGAACCTGTTAAATAGGAAGCCCGCAAAGCGGGCTTCCTATTTAAGTTATTTAACGCAAGCACTCACCCACTGGATGAAGTTCGTGGTCTTGTCGCCGGTGCGCTCGGCTTCGACGTGCTTCTTGAGAAGGTCGGCGAGGGTCTGGTCAAAGTGCTTCGCCGTGTCGCTGCCGTTGCCGAAGAGGGTGTTTTCGCCCTGTCCCCTGTCGACCTCGTCGAACGCGCCGACGCTCTTCGTGGCGGTCTTGCAGTTCGTGACGAAGGCTTCGAGGCTCGTCACCTTCGCGGTGTTGGTCGCGGCGTCATAGGTGATCCACGGGGAGTCGCCGTTGAGGGAGTCAATGTAGTCCTGCACGGTATTATAGGTCGTGGACTCCGTGCTCGCGGAGGGTCTGGCCGCGGCTGTCGTCCAGCCCTCCGCTGACAGCGAAGCGAACGGCTCTCAGCCCTCAGCTGAGAGCGAACTGGCGGGCACCGTCTCTCTCAGCGGCAGCGCGGCAGCGTCGAAAACACCGTCACGCTCACGCTGACCGCAACATCGCTCGACAATTCGAGTCTCGCCTTTACCTTCGCTCCACCCGGCGGCAGCTTTTTCACGTCCGCTTTCCCGCTTGACAAGCGGACGCGAGACGGCTATAATCACTACTAACATAGTAATAATATGTGATTACAAGGCGGTCCGCTCACTCTCTATCATAACAGGTGATTTCCATGACAGTTTCAGAAATGCAAAACGAAATTCTCCGGCTCAAAAAGGAGCGGGACGTGTGCGTACTCGCGCACTGTTACCAGTCGCAGAGCGTGCTGGAGGTCGCGGACTACGTCGGCGACTCCTACGGGCTGAGCGTACAGGCCTCAAAGGCGCCGCAGAAAACGGTCGTCATGTGCGGCGTGCGCTTCATGGCGGAGACGGTGAAGATTCTCTCCCCGGAAAAGACGGTCTACCTCGCAAACCCCATGGCGGGCTGCCCGATGGCGGAGCAGATGGACAGGGACCTCATTGAAGGCGTAAAGTCTCAGTACCCGGACCATGCAGTCGTCTGCTATATCAACACGACGGCGGCTTTGAAGACGGTCTGCGACGTCTGCGTGACCTCGTCATCGGCGGTGAAGATCATCCGCAAGCTTGAAAACCCGAACATTCTCTTCGTCCCGGACAAAAATCTCGGCGACTACGTCCAGAAGCAGGTGCCGGAAAAGCACCTCATGCTTCTACAAGGCGGCTGCCCGACGCACGCCTCCGTCGGCGAAAAGGAAACGCTGCTGCAAAAGGATCGCCACCCAAACGCGCTGCTGCTGGTCCATCCAGAGTGCAGGCCGGAGGTCGTCGCGCTCGCGGACTTCGTCGGCTCGACCTCGGCCATCATGGATTTCGCCGAGCATTCGGACGCGAAGGAATTTCTGATCGGCACAGAGATGAGCATTGCCGAGCATTTGCAGTTCAAATGCCCGGAAAAGCGTTTCATCCCCCTCTCGAAGAAGCTGCTGTGTACGAACATGAAGTGCACGACCCTGCCGGACGTTCTCGCCGCCGTGCGCGGCGAAGCGGAGCCGATCGAGCTTCCGCCGGACGTCCTCATGGGCGCGCGGCGGTGCATTGACCGCATGATAGAATTGGGCTGACGCCAAAACCCGCCGCGCGGCGGGTCTTTTTTCTGGACAAGCGGGGCGCGCAATGATACAATTGCGCCAAATGTTATCGGGGGTATTCACTATGAGCATGGCTGACGAAATCTTTATTCAAAACTGCCGGGACATCCTGGAAAACGGCTGCTGGGACACCGATCTTGCCGTCCGGCCGCACTGGGAGGACGGGGCAAGCGCGCACACTGTCAAAAAATTCGGCATCGTCAACCGCTACGATCTGGCGAAGGAGTTCCCGATTCTGACGCTCCGCCGCACCTACTGGAAGAGCGCGATCGACGAGCTGCTGTGGATCTGGCAGAAAAAGTCGAACAACGTCCATGAGCTCGGCTCCCACATCTGGGACGAGTGGGCGGACGAAAACGGCAGCATCGGCAAGGCCTATGGCTACCAGCTCGGCAAAAAGGCGCGCTACCCCGAGGGCGAATTCGATCAGGTCGACCGCGTTCTCTGGGAGCTCAAAAACACGCCCGCCTCCCGCCGCATCATGACGAACATCTACAATTTTGAGGATCTGCATGAGATGGCGCTGTACCCCTGCGCGTACTCAATGACCTTCAATGTTTCGGGCGACACGCTCAACGCGATCTTGAACCAGCGCAGTCAGGACATGCTCACGGCAAACAACTGGAACGTCGTGCAGTATGCGGCGCTCGTGCACATGTTCGCGCAGGCGTCCGGGCTGAAAGCGGGCGAGCTTGTCCACGTCATCGCGGACGCGCACATTTACGACCGCCACATTCCGCTTGTCGAAAAAATTCTCGCGAACGAGCCGAAAAAAGCGCCCCAGCTCGCTTTGGACCCGAATGTAAAAGATTTTTACGCCTTTAATAAGGACAGCTTCACGCTGCCCGGCTACGAATATAACGAGTTTGCCGACAAAATACCGGTCGCAATCTGAAAAAAGCGGTTCATGAGCCCGTAGAGTCCGCCGAGAGGACAGAGATATTTGCAAAACGGCCGATACAGAAAGACCGACGCGAGCAGCACCGCTTTTCTCGTCCGCCCCCGACTGGCGCGCCGGGACTTGACAGGCCGGCATTTTTAGCGGACAATAGACCCGCGCGCGCAGCGCGGAAACGGAGGCTACTATGCACAACGACATTCTTTCCATCGGCAGCTACACGATACATGGCTACGGGCTCATGATTGGCCTCGGCGTGCTCTTCGGCTATTTCGACGCGGTGCACCGCGCAAAGAAGGCGGGTGCTTCGCTCGAGGAGAACCATGTTCTGCCGGCGCTGCTGTGGAGCGTTCTCTTCGGTCTTGTCGGCGCGAAGCTCCTCTACTGGCTGACGATCCTGCCCGCCATTGCAAAGGACCCGCGCGCGATGTTTGAAAACTTTTCGAGCGGCTTTGTGATCTACGGCGCGCTGCTCGGCGCATTTGCCGCCGTGAGCGTCTATTCGCGCCGCCACGGACTCAACTACAAGCCGAAGCTCGACATCATCTTTCCCTCCATCGCGCTCGGTCAGGGCTTCGGGCGCATCGGCTGCCTGCTCGCGGGCTGCTGCTACGGACGCGAGACGGGAGCCTGGTTTGCCGTGACCTTTCAAAACTCGCAGTTCGCGCCGAACGGCGTCGCCCTTATCCCGACACAGATTTTGTCGAGCGCGCTCGACTTCCTCAACTATTTTGCCCTGAGCTTCATCTACAAGCGCAGCAAGCGCCCCGGCGTCGTGACGGCCTGTTACCTGCTGTTTTACAGCGTGGGCCGCTTCATCCTCGAATTTTTCCGGGGCGATCTCATCCGCGGGTCGGTCGGAACGCTCTCGACCTCACAGTTTATTTCCATCTTCGTCGCCGCCTTCGGCGCGTGGATGCTCTGGAGCACCCTCAAAAAGCCGGCGGAACCGGCAAAATAAAAAAAGCCGCTGCTCTCCGCAAAAAGCGGAGGGCAGCGGTCTTTTCAGGTTTTCGGCTCTTCTCCGCAGAGAAAGTCGACGGCCTTGAGATAGCCCGCAAAGCCGAGACCCTTGAACGTCGCGCGGCAGACGTCGCGGACATAGGAGACGTGGCGGAAATCCTCGCGCGTGTCGGGGTCGGAGATGTGGACCTCGACCGTCGGCAGCCCGACGGCGGCGATCGCGTCGCGGATGGCGACCGAGGTGTGCGTGTAGCCGCCGGGGTTGATGACGATGCCGTCCAGCCTCCCGCAGGCAGCCTGGATTTCGTCGACGATCGCACCCTCGTGGTTCGACTGGTAAAACGTCACCTCGATGCTCTTTTCGTCGCAGTGCTTTTGGATGAGCGCGCAGAGGTCGGCGTAAGTCTCCCGCCCGTAAATTTCGGGCTCGCGGATGCCGAGCATGTTGAGATTGGGTCCGTTGATGACTAAAAGCTTCATCGGTCAAAGTCCTCCAGCAGCTTCAAAATCTCCGCCGCAGCGGCGGCGGGCGTCGTCTCGTTCGTGACCATTGCATCGCAGCGCGCCTCATAGACCGGGCGGCGCTTTTCGTAGAGCGCGGCGAGGGCCGCGCG
>JAKOSQ010000160.1 GCA_029777215.1 Bacillota bacterium | reverse complement strand
TGCGGCGGTCGGCGGAAAAATGGAGGGCGAGGGGCCGCTGGCGGCCTGCTTTGATTATCTCAGCGCGGACTCGCACTTCGGGGCGAAGAGCTGGGAGAGCGCGGAGAGCGAAATGCTCCGGCGCTGCTTTGAGCTGCTGCTGTCCAAGGCGGCGATCGAGGCGGCGGACCTCGACTATATCTTCACCGGGGACCTGCTCAACCAGTGCGTCGGGTCGGATTTCGCGCTGCGGGACAGCGGCGTGCCGCTCTTCGGGCTCTACGGAGCCTGCAGCACGATGGCGGAGTCGCTCTCGCTTGCGGCGATGACGATGGACGGCGGCTTCGCCCAGCGCGTGTGCGCGATGACAAGCTCGCATTTCTGCTCGGCGGAGCGGCAGTTCCGCATGCCGCTGGCTTACGGCAGCCAGCGCCCGCCGACCGCGCAGTGGACCGCGACGGCTGCCGGCGCGCTGCTGCTTGACAGCGGGGAGACAGGTCCGTTCGTCACGCATGTGACGACGGGAAAGATCGTTGACGCGGGCATCAAGGACGTTGCGAACATGGGCGCGGCGATGGCCCCGGCGGCGCTGGAGACGATACTCACGCATCTGTCCGACACGTGCCGCGAGCCGGACTATTACGATCTCATTGTGACCGGCGATCTTGGCTGCGTCGGGCACGACATCCTGCTCGATCTGGCCATGCAGAGCGGCTGGGACCTCTCCGGCGTCTCTGACGACTGCGGGATGATGCTCTACGACCGGGAAAAGCAGGACGTCCACGCGGGCGGCTCCGGCTGCGGCTGCAGCGCGGGCGTACTGGCGGGGCATCTGCTGCCGAAGTTCAAAACAGGGGAGCTCAAGCGTCTGCTCTTTTGCGCGACCGGGGCGCTGATGTCGCCGACGACCGCGATGCAGGGGGAGAGCGTTCTCGGTATCTGTCATGCGGTCGCGATCGAAGCGGAAAAGCCCGCGTAAGGAGGAACGGCATGGAAATTTTCTTGACCTATCTCAAAGCCTTTGTCGCGGGCGGCGCACTGTGCGCGGTCGGTCAGATCCTGATCGACAAGACGAAGCTCACGCCCGCGCGCATTCTGAGCGTCTACGTCGTCGCCGGCGTCGTTTTGGGCGGGCTCGGCGTCTACGAGCCCTTTGCCCGCTGGGCGGGTGCCGGGGCGAGCGTCCCGCTGACGGGCTTTGGGAACGTGCTCGCAAAAGGCGTCCGCGAGGCGATTGGGGAGAAGGGCCTGCTCGGCGCTTTCACGGGCGGCTTCACCGCCGGCGCGGCGGGCATTGCAGCGGCGGTGTTTTTTGGGCTGCTCGCTGCCCTCATTTTCAAGCCGAAGGACAAATCCGACTGAGAAAGCATTTGACAAACGGAGTAAAATATGTTACCCTCTTAACGCAAAACGGGGCCGAAACGCACCGGTTTTGCGTCTTTTTATATGCGGGTATGACGGAATTGGCAGACGTGCAGGATTTAGGTTCCTGTGCCGCAAGGCGTGTGGGTTCGACCCCCACTACCCGTACCAAAAGGGGCAGGCTCTTTAGAGCCTGTCTCTTTTGGTATATAGGTTCAAGGGTCGAACGGGAGCGGTAGTGAATGGCGTGCCAGTGGCACGC
>JAKOSQ010000159.1 GCA_029777215.1 Bacillota bacterium | reverse complement strand
GGCCTCAATGTTGGCCATGAACACCTCGTAACGAGCTCCGTCTGGCGGAGAAGCCCGTCATCAGCGGCGCGGAGGCGCTCGCGCTGATGATTCGTTCCGCCGACATGACGCCGGACGAGTACATCGAAGAGCTCAACGCCTTCCTTGCCGATGCCGAAAACCGAACGCCGCTTGAGTCGCGCGCCCGCCTCATGGTCATCGGCTCGGCGCTCGATAACCCCGAATATCTCAAGGTCATCGAGGACAAGGGCGGTCTTATCGTCGCGGAGGACCTCTGCTTCGGCACGCGCAATTTCGGCGAGCCGATCAAACTCGACAGGAGTGATCCGCTCGGCTCCATCGCAAAATATTACCTCGGCCGCAACACCTGCCCGCGCGCGCTCGACAACCGCCCCGCGCTGCACCGCGAGATCGTCGAAAAGGCGAAGACCTACGGCGTGCAGGGCATCGTCTACCAGAAGATGCAGAACTGCGAGTGCTGGGGCGGCGAGGCGTTTTTCCTCGAGCCCGCGCTCAAAGAGGCCGGCATCCCCATGCTCCAGCTCGAGCGCGAGGAGCAGATGGCAAACGCCGGGCAGCTCGCTATCCGCGCCGAAGCCTTCGTTGAAATGCTTGACCGCTGAAGGAGGAAACCACAATGTCTGAAATCACAAGCAAAACGGGCGCGCCGTCCGGCGAGAAGCTCGATCTCATTGACATGACCTGCAAGCAGGTCGACAACATCTACCAGCACATGCTCTCCAAGAACAATCCCGACATCATGTGGATGTTCGACATCCAGAAGGCCCAGTGGGAGGAGGTGCGCGACGCGCACAAAAACGGGCAGAAGCTCGTGTTCTTCGGCGGCCCCGTGCCGGTCGAGATCATCCGCGCGTTCGACTGCGTGCCGTTTTTCCTCGATACCGTCTCCACCCGTATCGCTTCGATGGAGGAGCTCTGCGGCCGCTACATCGACGAGACGGAGAAATACGCCCCGACAAGCATGTGCGGCATCGATAAGGCCCAGCTCGGCTGCGCCATTCTCGGCGAATATGGCGTGAAGCCGGACGCCTTCGTCCACGCGACCGTCCCCTGCGACAGCGCCCGCATCGCCTACCCGATCATGGAGCGCATCTTCAACTGCCCGACCTTCACGCTCGACTGCCCCTTCCATCACGACGACCGCGGTTATCGCTATCTTGCCGGACAGATGGACGCCTTCGTCGCGTTCATGGAAAAGCTCACGGGTCTCAAGTGGGACGCCGACCGTTACGACAGGTTCAAGGCCATTATGGAGGAATCGAACAAAGCTTATTCCGCCCTGGTGAAGCTCACCTGTATATTTCGCCGCAATAGCCCCGCTTGCACGGAGAAATAGCCCCACCGTCACGGCGTTTTAGCCCAACCGTCACGGTGGGGAGCCCCAGACCTATGGAATTCCTCTATAATGGAAGCAGCACGCACAGCGTGACTACATTCGTGGAGGAATACCGTATGGTAGACTACCGAGAAATCCTCCGGCTCAGCAGTGACCCGGAGAACAGTCAAAGGCGCATAGAATTGACATTGCACAGCTCACGGCACTCAATTCGTGAAGTACAGGCGGCGGCAAAGAAGGCCGGCATCAAGTGGCCGCTGGATGAATCCGTCAGCAATGAAATGCTTAGGGACATCCTTTTCCCCGAGAAAACTGCAAAGGCTGTCACCTATGTGATGCCGGACTTCGCT
>JAKOSQ010000158.1 GCA_029777215.1 Bacillota bacterium | reverse complement strand
TTCAGAGAGCCGTTGGCCGGTGCGAAACGGTATGGGCGAACAAAGCGATCTCACCCCCGAGCAGTCAAGCCGAAAGCCGCAGGGCCGTAAGCGCGAACGGGTCTCCTCACCGTTACCAGAGAGGCGGCATTCATGGGATGCCGAAAGCGGACAGTTTATCTGTCAATTGAAGTGGTACCGCGGAGTTCAGGCTTCGTCTTCTATGTAGAAGACGGGGCTTATTTTTTTACCCCAAGGGCCGAAAAGGAGGGCATATAAAAACATGAGAAGGATCAAGGTATTCGACACCACCCTGCGCGACGGCGAGCAGTCCCCCGGCTGCAGCATGAACCTCACGGAGAAGCTGCAGATGGCCCGTCAGCTCGACACGCTGGGCGTGGACGTCATCGAGGCCGGCTTCGCCATCGCCTCGCCGGACGATTTCAAGAGCGTTGAAGCGATTTCTCAGACTGTAGAGCACTGCAAGGTGGCCAGTCTCGCCCGCTGCACAAAGGGCGACATTGACGCCGCGTGGAACGCCGTGAAGAGCGCGAAGTACCCGCGCATCCACGTCTTCCTCGCAACCAGTGACATCCACATGGAATACAAGCTCAAAATGACTCGCGAGCAGGTGCTTGCCAATATCTCCGAGTATGTCGCCTACGCCAAAGCCTACTGCGACGACATCGAGTTCTCCGCCGAGGACGCCTCCCGCTCCGACTGGGATTTTCTCTGCCAGTGCTTTGAAAACGCCATCAAAGCGGGCGCGACGGTCATCAACGTCCCCGACACGGTCGGCTACTCCTCTCCGGACGAGATGTTCGCGCTGATTTCCTATCTGCGCGAACACACGCCGGGCATTGAAAAGGTCGACATCTCCTCCCACTGCCACGACGACCTCGGTATGGCGGTGGCAAACAGCCTCGCCTGTCTGCGTGCGGGCGCAACCCAGGTCGAATGCACGGTCAACGGAAGCGGCGAGCGCGCCGGCAACGCGAGCCTCGAGGAGCTCGCAATGGCCATCAAGACGCGCGGCGAATACTACCAGATGGAGACGGGCATCGTCACCCAGCAAATTTACAAGGCGAGCAAGCTCCTCGCGAACATCACGGGCGTTCCCATCGCACCGAGCAAGTCCATCGTCGGCGCGAACGCCTTCGCGCACGAGAGCGGCATCCACCAGCACGGCGTGCTGGCAAACGCTCTGACCTATGAGATAATGAAGCCGGAGGACGTCGGCATCCCGCAAAACACGATGGTTCTCGGCAAGCACAGCGGCAAGCACGCGCTCGCCGACCGCCTCAAGGAGCTCGGCTACGAGCTCACGAAGGAAGAGCTCGACGAGGTCTTCACCCACTTCAAGGCGCTGGCGGACAAGAAAAAATCCCTCAACGACGCGGACATCGAAGCCCTCGTCCTCTCCAAGCAGAAGAGCATCGATGAGACCTATAAGTTCGTCAGCCACGTCGTCACGACCGGCAAGGACACGACGAACATTGCCTGCATCAAGGTGGAAGTCGGCGGCGAAATCAAGGAAGAGGTCGCCATCGGCTCCGGCCCAATCTACGCCGCGTTCAAGGCCGTCGACCTCATCACCGGCCTCGACGTCACGCTCGACGATTTCTCCCTCAACGCGGTCACCGAGGGCGAGGACGCCATGGGCGAGGCGGTCGTGAAGCTCATCTGCGAGGGCGAGCAGTACACAGGCCGCGGTCTTTCGACCGACGTCATCGAATCGTCCATCCTCGCCTATCTCAACGGCATCAACAAGATCGTCGCGCGCGGTTAAAGAAAGAAGGAAATTCACATGCCAATGACCATGACGCAGAAAATTCTGGCCGCGCACGCCGGACTGCCGGAGGTCAAAGCCGGCCAGCTCATCCAGGCGAAGCTCGACCTCGTCCTCGCAAACGACATTACCGGCCCGGTCGCGATCAACGAATTTGAAAAGGCCGGATTCTCGGAAACAGATAAAAACGCCCGCATCACTCTCGTAATGGACCACTTCGCGCCGAACAAGGACATCAAGTCCGCCGAGAGCTGCAAAAAGTGCCGCACCTTTGCCATGCGCCACAACATCGAAAATTTCTACGATGTCGGCGAAATGGGCATCGAGCACGCGCTGCTCCCGGAAAAAGGCCTCATCGCCCCGGGCGAGGCCGCGATCGGCGCGGACAGCCACACCTGCACCTACGGCGCGCTGGGCGCGTTCTCCACCGGCGTCGGCTCAACCGACATGGCCGCCGCAATGGCAACCGGCGGGACCTGGTTCAAGGTGCCCGCCGCAATCAAAGTCAACGTCACCGGCAAAAAGCAGAAGTGGGTCTCCGGCAAGGACGTCATTCTCTATCTGATCGGCATGATCGGCGTCGACGGTGCGCTCTACCAGTCGCTGGAGTTCTCTGGCGAGGGCCTTGCCGATCTGAGCATGGCGGACCGTCTCACGATCTCCAACATGGCCATTGAGGCCGGTGCGAAAAACGGCATTTTTGCCGTCGACGATATCACGAGAGGATACATGGAGGGCAGATGTTCGCGCAGCTGGACAGCTTTCGCCGCCGACCCGGACGCGGAATACGTCCGCACGATTGACCTCGACCTCTCGAAGATTCCCTGCACGGTCGCGTGGCCGCACCTGCCGTCGAACACCCACCCGGCGACCGAGGGCAAGGACATTGCCATCGATCAGGTCGTGATCGGCTCCTGCACGAACGGCAATATTGAGGACATGGCCGCCGCCGCCGAGATCCTCAAGGGCCGCCACATTGCCAGCGGTCTGCGCGGCATCGTCATTCCGGCGACGCCGAAGGTCTACATGGAGTGTGTCGAGCGCGGCTACGTCAAAATTTTTATGGACGCGGGCTGCATCGTCTCGACCCCGACCTGCGGCCCTTGTCTCGGCGGACACATGGGCATTCTCGCCGCCGGCGAGCGCGCCGTCTCGACCACGAACCGTAACTTCGTCGGCCGCATGGGCCACACGGAGAGCGAGGTCTATCTCGCCTCCCCCGCCGTCGCCGCCGCCTCGGCCATCACCGGCCATATCAGTCATCCGGAGGAGATCATGAAAGGCTGATGCCTTTCGGATTTTAAAGCGTCGGCCGCTCCCGCTTGGCTTAAAGCGCGGCCGATGCGCAAAAATGGCCATTCCAAATGGCCGTTTTGCGCAATTATACTTCCAGAAAGGAATGGTCATTTTCATGAAAGCACACGGACA
>JAKOSQ010000157.1 GCA_029777215.1 Bacillota bacterium | reverse complement strand
TTGAGGACGACCGGACGCTGACCGTCTCCCTGCCCGCGGGCTGCGAGATGAGCGTCAGCGGCAAACAGGCCGGCACCTATCTCTCCGCACCGGACGCCGCACAGCACGCCTTTGACGCCTGCCACGGCGGAAATTTCTTTAAAAACACCTTTAACTACATAAAATCCTTTTTCGGCGGTGCGGAGCTCAAGTCCTCCGACGGCGCTGTCCTCGACGAGAACTACCTCAAAAAGCAGGTCGAGGACGCGGCGGCGAAGGTCGCGCTCGCCCTCGCCAACGGCAGCGTCAAGGTTGGTGACGACGCGATCACCGTCGTCAAGGGCGCGAGCACCGTGACCCTCGATCAGGATGCGCTCTACGACACCGTCAAAAAGGCGCTCGCCGCCGGCGAATACAAGAAACTGAACTTCACCGCCACCAAGAGCGGCGGCAAGACAAGCGAGCTTAACCTGCAGGAACTCTACGACTCCGTCCACGCCGAGCCGAAAAACGCCGAATACGACGCTTCGACCCACGCAGCGACCCAGTCCGCGCAGGGCAGAAGCTTTGACATGGACGCCGCGAAAAAGCTCTGGGACGAGGCGGCGGACGGCGATCTCGTGACAATTCCGCTCGTCCTCACGGACCCGGAGGTAACGACTGACAAGCTAAACGCCTTGCTCTTTGCGACCGTGCTCTCCCAGAAAAGCACCTCGCTCTCCGGCAGCAGCAGCGCCCGTATCAACAACATCACCAAGGCTGCCGCCGCGCTCAACGGCGTCATCCTCAACCCCGGCGAGGAATTTTCCTACAACGGCACCCTCGGCCAGCGCACCAAAGCCGCCGGCTATCAGGCGGCGGGCGCTTACTCCGGCGGGCAGGTCGTGCAGGAGGTCGGCGGCGGCATCTGCCAGGTGTCCTCGACGCTCTACTACTGCACGCTGATCGCGAACATGGCGATCACCTCGCGCACGAACCACTATTTCGGCGTCAACTATCTGCCGACCGGCCTCGACGCGACCGTCAGCTGGCCGTCGCCGGACTTCAAATTCAAAAACGCCAGCGCCTACCCCATCAAGCTCGCGGCCTCGGTCGGCGGCGGGAACGTCACGGTCCAGATCTACGGCTCGAACCCGGACGGCATCACCGTCAAGATGACGACCGAGACCTTCAAAAACAGCGACAGCTTCGGCGCGACCTCTTACCGCTGGGTCTACGACAAGGACGGTAATCTCATCTCCAAGAAGGTCGAAGCCAAGAGCACCTACCACTACCACACCACCACGACCGCGACGCCCAAGCCGTCTGCGGCAGCGACGCCGAAGCCCTCTGCGGCAGCGACACCGAAGCCTTCCGCGGCAGCGACGCCCACCCCCGCCCCTGCCACGGAGACGCCCGCAGCCACCACCCCCGTCACCACGGACGCGGCATAAAATTACCTACAAGCCCGGTAAGCCGTCATCATCAGGCAATCCCGGGATAATAACAGGAGGAAACAAACACCATGAGCAAAGGAACATTCTACATCACCACCCCGATCTACTATCCATCGGACAAGCTGCACATCGGCCACGCTTACTGCACCGTCGCGACGGACAACATTGCCCGCTACAAGCGAATGTGCGGCTATGATGTTCTGTTCCTCACCGGCGCCGACGAGCACGGCCAGAAGATCGAAGAAAAGGCCAAAGCCAAGGGCGTCACACCCCAGCAGTTCGTCGACGAGATCGTCACTGGCAAGGGCGGCATCCTCGATCTGTGGAAGCTCATGAACATCTCCAACGACCGCTTCATCCGCACAACCGACGACTACCACGTCGAGTCCATCCAGAAGATTTTTAAACAGATGTACGACAAGGGCGACATCTACAAGGGTTCCTACCGGGGCAAGTACTGCACGCCCTGCGAGAGCTTCTGGACCGAGACGCAGCTCGTCGACGGCAAGTGCCCGGACTGCGGCCGCGAGGTCCACGACGCCGAGGAGGAGGCGTATTTCTTCCGTCTCTCGAAGTATCAGGACCGCATCGAAGAACTGCTGCAGACCCCCGGCTTCCTTGAGCCGGAGAGCCGCGTCAACGAAATGCTCAACAACTTCGTGCGCCCGGGTCTTGAGGACCTCTGCGTCTCCCGCACGAGCTTCACCTGGGGCATCCCCGTCACCTTCGACCCGAAGCACGTCGTCTACGTCTGGGTCGACGCGCTGTCGAACTACATCACCGCCCTCGGCTACGGCAACGAGAAGTACGACGACTTCGACAAGTTTTGGCCGGCGGACGTCCACATCGTCGGCAAGGAGATCGTCCGCTTCCACTCGATCATTTGGCCCGCGATGCTCATGAGCCTCGAGCTGCCGCTGCCGAAGAAAATTTACGGCCACGGCTGGCTCCTCATCGACGGCGGCAAAATGTCGAAATCCAAGGGCAACGTCGTCGACCCCGTCGTCCTCGTTGACCGCTACGGCGCGGACAGCCTGCGCTTTTTCCTCATGCGCGAGTTCCCGTTCGGCTCGGACGGCGCGTTCACGAACGAAGCGCTCATCACCCGCATCAACTCCGACCTCGCCAACGACTTCGGCAACCTCGTCTCCCGCACGGTCGCGATGGTCGAAAAATACTTCGACGGCACGCTCCCGGCAGACCGTCAGGCCGACCCCATGGACGACGAGCTCGTCAATATGGCGAAGGGTCTGCGCGACGCCTATGAGAAGGACATGGAAGCCTTCCAAACCCAGCAGGCACTCACCGACATCTTCAAGGTCATTTCCCGCGCGAACAAGTACATCGACGAGACCGCCCCCTGGGTGCTCGCGAAGGACCCGGCGAACAACGCCCGCCTCGCGACCGTCATGTACAACCTGCTCGAGACGATTCGCATCTGCGTGACCCTCCTGCAGCCGACCATGCCGGAGACCTGCGAAAAGGCTTTCGCGCAGATCGGCGCGTCGGAAGCCGACCGGAGCTGGGACAACGCCGCGCGCTTCGGCGTCCTCTCGGAGACGGTCACGGTCAAAAAGGGCGAAACGCTCTTCCCGCGCATCGACATGGAAAAGGAGCTCAAGGCCCTCGACGAGCTCAACCCGAAGGCCGCCGAGACCCCGGCCGAGGAGGAAGCCGCTGGCCCCATCACGATCGATGACTTTGCCAAGGTCACAATGACAGTCTGCAAGGTCCTCAGCTGCGAAAACGTCAAAAAGAGCGACAAGCTCCTCAAGTTCAAGCTTGATGACGGCTCCGGCACGGAGCGCACGATCCTCTCCGGCATCGCAAAATACTACAAGCCGGAGGAGCTCGTCGGCAAGACGATCGTCGCCTGCACGAACCTCGCGCCCCGCAAGATGATGGGCGAGATGTCTCAGGGTATGATTCTCTCCGCCGAAAAAGATGGCAAGCTCAACCTCGTCATGCTCGCGGACGAAGTCCCCGCCGGCGCGACACTTTGCTAAAAAAAGAGACCGCCATAGGCGGTCTCTTTTTTTTGCTTGTCTTTGGACGAATCCCTTTTCTTTTTATCGGCAGCTCTGTTCGATGGTGCTCATGCCGGGGTGCCAGACGACGGCCCGGTTGCGGCCGGTGCGCTTGGCTTCATAGAGCGCGCTGTCCGCCTGGGAGATCAGCTGCTCATAGCTTCTCCCGTCGGGAGAATCCGAGAAGGCAAGCCCGACGCTGACCGTCACACGACCGCGCTCGACGAATTCGTTTTGAATGTTCAGCCCGCGCAGCTCGTCGACGATCTTCTCGCCGAAGCAGCAGAGCTCCTCGCGGTTGAAATTGCTGCTGGTGCCGAGAAATTCCTCGCCGCCATAGCGGAAAAAGCTCACGGGGTAGCTCTGGCCGAGACTCAGAAGGTACGCTCCGATGCGTCGCAGGCACTCGTCCCCGGCGATATGACCGTAGCTGTCGTTATAGAGCTTGAAAAAGTCGATGTCGAGCATCAGAATGCCTGCGAGCGGTTCGGCGCTGCCCTTTTTCTCCTTTTCGCCCAAATATTCAAAGAGCTTGCGGCGGTTGTAGAGCCCGGTGAGGTAGTCGGTCGTTTCGCGCTGCACGCTCTGACGCTCCAGCTCAAAGTTAGCGATGCGCGTCCGGCGCAGAAAGCCACCCGCCGCGAGCGCCGAGGCCGTGAAGAACCCAACGTTCACGACCTCCGTGCTGGCAAGTCCGGGCGACTTGTGGGGCAGCACGAAAAGCAGATAGGCTGCGGCCAGAATGACCTCGATGAGGTCAACGCGCAAACTGCGGTCGAGCGTCAGGACCGGGAGCTGAAAGAGACAGACGAAGATCATGACGTCCACATAGTTTTGCGTCACGAAAATGCCGGAGAGGATCGTGACCGCCGCATAGACCGAAAACGCGCAATAGAGCCAGAGAACCGACGGGGCTTTCATGGAAGGCAGGCGCGAAAAACCGTAGACTGCGAGAAAACACAGGACCAGCACGATGTCCGTGAACCGGAAGGCCCGGAATTGGTCCACAAGGTAGGTCAGCACCCACAGCGACCCGAAGGTCAGAAGGCCGATCAGGACGACGAGCCGGAACATGTGCAGATTGGCTTTTTCGGTTGCTTCCGCGTTGTTCGCAATCGCGGCCGCCTCGCGTTCGTGCGTGGTTTTTATCGTTTCCAGCCATTTCATCGGGGTATTTTCGCCTCCTCGTCTATTTTTTGCGTTCAGCGGGATTCTTCTTATTTTACCACAAAGTGCGTGACTCCACAAGCATACATTTGTCTGCCGGGAAAGGCCAGTTCAGACAATGAAGCCGCCGCCGAGCAAACGCTCGCCGTCGTAGAGCACGGCGGACTGCCCCGCCGCCGGTGCGCGGACCGCCTCGTCGCAAACAATGCGCACACCGTCCTCCGCGGGATAGACCGTGCAGGACGGACACTCCCACTTCGTGTGCCGCACCTTGACGGACGCGCGGATGGGTTCGGTCGGCGGGTCGATGAGCCAGTTCATGTCCCGCGCCGCAAGTTCCGTTCTGAAAAGCTCCTCCCAAAGCGCGACTTCGACCTCGTTTCGCTCCAGGACGATGCGCGAGACGTAGAGCTTGCGCTCGTTGAACAGGCCCGGCAGACGCTGGCCGACCGTCCAGCGGTGGATGCCCTTGTGCCGACCGACAACCGCGCCGTGAAAGACGAAGTCGCCCGCCGGCGGCAGCGGCACGCCGCGCGCCGAGATCCAGCCGATGTAGTCCTTGTCCGGGATGAAGCAGATTTCCATGCTGGCGGCCTTGTGCGCGACCGGCAGATCGAAGCGCTCCGCGAGCGCGCGGACTTCCTCCTTGTTGTAGGGGCCGAGCGGCATTCGGAGGCGCGCGGCCTGCTCGCGCCGGAGGCGGCAGAGCATGTAGCTCTGGTCGTTTTCCGCGCGGCCTTTTAAAATCATCCCGTTTTCCGCACGAATGTAGTGTCCCGTCGCGACCGTCTGCGCGCCGATGGTATCCGCATAGTCCAAAAGCGTCTTGAATTTAACCGCAGGATTGCAGAGAATGCAGGGGTTCGGTGTCTCGCCGCGCAGATAGGCGTCCACAAAGGGCCGGCGCACAAATTCCTCCTGTGCCGCCGCGACGTCCGCGACGACGAGCGAGACGCCCAACTCCTCAGCCACGCGCTGCGCGTCCGCGCGGGCCTCGTCGCCCGCGATGTCCATATAGAGGCCGCAGACCTCGCAGCCCTGCTCCTGCAGCAGTCGGGCCGCGACGGCGGAGTCCACCCCACCCGAGAGGCCCAGAACGACTTTCTCCATTTCAGCTTTCCTTTCCGTTGGGATGCGCCTCACACCAGACCATCAGTGCCGCGACATCCGCGGGCGACACGCCCGAAATGCGGCTGGCCTGTCCGAAGTTCTCCGGGCGGATCTTGCCGAGCTTTTGCCGCGCCTCGATGCGCAGACCGTCAATGGCCGCATAATCGAGCTCGGGCGGGAGCTTTTTTTCCTCCATGCGCGTGAACTCCGCGACCTGCCGGAGCTGGCGGTCGATGTAGCCCGCGTACTTCATCTGGATTTCGACCTGCTCCGTGACGTCCGGCGGCAGCGCCGGACGCGCCGCGTCGAAGGGCGCGAGGTCGCCGTATTTGATCTCCGGCCGGCGCAGCAGCGTCGCGAGACTGATGCCGCTCGGGGGCGGGGTCGTGGCCTTTTCCTCGAGCATTTGGCACAGCGCCGGGGTCGGCGCGACGAAGGAAGTCTCCATGCGGGCGATTTCCGCGTCCACCTTCGCGTATTTCTCGACGACCGCCTGGTAACGCTCCTCCGGAACGAGGCTGACACGGCGGCCGAACTTCGTGAGCCGGAAGTCTGCGTTGTCCTGCCGCAGCAGCAAACGGTACTCCGTGCGCGAGGTCATCATGCGGTAGGGCTCGTTCGTGCCCTTCGTGACGAGGTCGTCAATGAGGGTGCCGATGTAGCCGTCGCTGCGCTTGAGAATGAGCGGCGGCTCGCCCTTGATCTTCAGCGCGGCGTTGATTCCGGCCATGAGGCCCTGGGCGGCGGCCTCCTCGTAGCCCGAGGAGCCGTTAAACTGGCCCGCGCCGTATAGGCCGGAAATTTTCTTCGTTTCGAGCGTCGCGTAGAGCTCTGTCGGGTCGACGCAGTCGTACTCAATGGCGTAGGCCGTGCGCGTGACCTCGGCGTGCTCGAGGCCGGGGACCGAGTGGAGCATCTCCATTTGGACCTCCTCCGGCATCGAGGAGGAAAAGCCCTGCACATACAGCTCCTCCGTCTCAAGGCCCATCGGCTCGATGAAGAGCTGGTGGCGCGGCTTGTCCGCAAAGCGGACGACCTTGTCCTCGATCGACGGGCAGTAGCGCGGGCCGACGCCCTCGATGACCCCGCTGAACAGTGGCGACCGCGAGAGGTTCGCGCGGATGATCTCGTGTGTCTTGGCGCTGGTGTAGGTTAAGTAGCACACCGCGCGATTTTCGGGCGGGTTTGTCGTCCGAAAGGAGAATGGCACGACGACTTCGTCGCCCGGCTGAATTTCCATCTGCGAAAAGTCGACGGTCCGACGGTTGACGCGCGGGGGCGTGCCGGTCTTGAAGCGGCGCATGTTGAGGCCGAGCGCCGCGAGACGCGGGGCGAGCGGCCCGGCGGGGGCGACGCCGTCCGGCCCCGAGTCCTTGAGAAAATCCCCGATGATGACGCGGCCGCGCAGATAGGTGCCGGTGCAGACAATGGCCGCACGGCAGGCGTAGGTCGCGCCGGTCGCGGTGACGACGCCGGTGACGCGCCCGTCCTCGACGTTGATGTCGACGATCTCGGCTTGCTTGACGCGCAGATTTTCCTGCAGCTCGAGTGTGTGCTTCATCACATTCTGGTATTTCCGCCGGTCGGCCTGCGCGCGCAGAGAGTGCACCGCCGGACCTTTGCCGACGTTAAGCATCCGGTACTGGATGCAGGCCTTGTCCGCCGCGACAGCCATTTCGCCGCCGAGGGCGTCGAGCTCGCGGACGAGGTGACCCTTGCCGGTGCCGCCGATGGCGGGGTTGCAGGGCATGTTGCCGCAGGTGTCGAGGTTGATCGTGAAAATAATGGTGTCAAGGCCCAGCCGCGCGGCGGCCAGCGCAGCCTCGATGCCGGCATGGCCCGCGCCGATGACGGCGACGTCGCAGCTTCCCGCGTTATAGATCATAAAAAATGCCTCCTCGGGCAAAAACTCTCTTTGAACGGCGCGGACAGAAATTTTTTCCGCCGCGCCGGGTAGACATCCGCACATACGCAGACACTATATTATACTCTGCACAGCAGCTCCGCGCAATCGTTCACGCGGAGCGTTAAAGTCTTTTTTGCAGTTTTTTCTTGACAAGCGGCGCAAAGACGTGTACATTGTCTGTGTTAGTACGAATAGTACAGTAATGCAATCACGGAGGTGAGCATGTGTTTTCAATCAACTATAGGGACGCGCGTCCCATCTATGAGCAGGTCAAGGACGGTCTGCGGCTGGCGATTTTGACCGGTGCGATGCAGACGGACGAAAAATGCCCGTCCGTCCGCGAGCTTGCGGGCGAGCTTGCCATCAACCCCAACACAATCCAGAAGGCTTACCGCGAGCTGGAATCCGAGGGCTATATCTACTCGGTGCCCGGCAAGGGCAGCTTTGTGGCCGAGTGCCGCGAGGCGGTGAGTCTGCGCAAGACAGAGCTCTACGCAAGGCTCGACGGGAACATTACAGAGCTTCTGCACGTCGGAGAAACGGCGGACAGTATCTGTGCGCACATCAAAAATTCACAAAACAGGGAGGTCAGAGCATGATTGAAGTCAAAAACGTCGTAAAGCGCTTCGACGGCTTCAAGGCGCTCGACGGCCTGACGATGAACGTGCCAGAGGGCTCGATCTACGGACTCGTCGGGCCCAACGGCGCGGGAAAATCCACGATCATTCGCCACATCACCGGCATCTACCGTCAGGACGCGGGCGAGATCACTGTCGCCGGCGAGCCGGTGTTTGAAAACCCGAAGATCAAAAATGACATCGCCTATATCCCCGACGACGTCTTTTTCTACACGCAGGCTTCGATCCGGGACATGATGAAGTTTTACAGGGGCGTGCGCCCGACCTTCTCGGTCGAGCGTTACGAGAAGCTGCGCGAGGCCTTTGACCTCAACGAAAACATGAAGATACGCTCCCTCTCCAAGGGCATGCAGAAGCAGGCGGCCTTCTGGCTTACGATGTCGATGTGCCCGAAAGTGCTCGTGCTCGACGAGCCGGTCGACGGGCTCGACCCCGTCATGCGCCGGCAGGTCTGGAGCATCATTATGGCGGACGTTGCGGAAAACGGCACGACCGTGCTCGTCTCCTCGCACAACCTGCGCGAGCTCGAGGACATCTGCGACCACGTCGGCATCATGAACAAGGGCAAGCTCCTTCTGGAGCGCAGTCTCTCGGAGCTGCAGGAGAACATCGCGAAAGTCCAGCTCGCGCTGCCGGACGGCAGCGTGCTGCCCGAGGGTCTCAACATCCTGCACCAGAGCAGCACCGGGCGGCTGCAGACGCTCATCATCCGGGGTGTCACGGAGGAGATCACGAACACTCTCGCGACCTGCGAGCCGCTGTTCATGGACGTGATCCCGCTATCGCTCGAGGAGATCTTTATTTACGAACTGGGAGGTGAGCACTATGAAGTCAAAAACGTCATCCTTTAACAAAACGCTGTTCTTCGGCCTCTGGAAACGCTTTTGGCCGCTGTTCACGGCCTACGGCGCAATCTGGGTGCTGCTGATGCCCGTCGCGCTCGGAAACCAGCTCGCGAGGACGGTACGCTGGGCGGCGGACACGATGCCGGGTACCACCGGAGACAACGGCATGCAGTTCACAACCTCGTCGGCCGCGAGCTTCGGAAATCAGGTGCTGAATATGGCGACGACCGGCGGCACGATCATGGCGATCATCTTCTGCGTGCTCGTGGCAATGGCGGCCTACAGCTACCTCTACAACCCCCGCGCCGTTTCGGCGATGGGCTCGCTGCCGATGAAGCGGCAGGACATAGTCCGCACGCAGATGCTCTCCGGCATCTCGCTGATGCTGCTCATCAACGTCGCCGTATGCCTCATCACGCTCGCCGTCGGCTCGGCCTACGGCGCGAAGGCCGGCTTTGACAGCGCCTACATTTTCCAGTGGCTCGCCATCGTGAGTCTGATGGACCTGTTTTTCTACGGCTTTGCCACGCTCTGCGCGAGCTTCACGGGCAATCTCTTCGTGCTCCCCTTCGTCTACTTCGTGCTGAACTTCGCCGTTTGGGGCTTCGCGGAGATGATCTCTGCCGTGATGCGCTACTTTGTCTACGGCTTTTCCGGCCAGGCCGGCTCGCTCCAAGGGGCGAACTGGTTCTCCCCGGCCGTCGTCCTCACCCGCAGCGACCTCACGCAGGTCGCGCACCAGGTCTCGGACACTGAGACGCTCGCCACCGGCTACCTCTACGGTCACTGGGTCATGCTCGCAGTCTACGCGCTCGTGGGCGTCGCCTTTGCCGTTTTTGCAACGCTCATCATCAAGCGCCGCCGTATGGAGACGGTCGGCGACGTCGTCGCCCTGCAGCCCCTCAAGCCCGCCTTCAAATACTGCATGACCGCCGGCGGCGCGCTCATGCTGGGTATCATTCTGTTTTCCATGATCAACGGCAACGGCGAGCCGACCTACACGGACACCGGCAAGCTCATCGCCATGTTCTTCTATATGCTGCTCGGCGGCTTCATCGGCTACTTTGCCTCCGAAATGCTCATGCAGAAGACGCTGCGCGTCTTCACCGGCAAGTGGCTGGGCTTCAGCGTCAGCTGCGGGGTCATCCTCGCGCTGCTGCTTTGCCTGCGCTTTGACGCCTTCGGTTTTGAGCGCCGCCAGCCCGACGCAGCCGATGTGGCGGGCGTGAACATCAGCGCCGACTTCGGCGGCACAGAGGGCGAGCTCAAGGAACCCGAGAGCATCGCCGCCGCGCTCGCGCTGCAAAAGAACATCATCGAGCACAAGGACATTAACAACGCCGCCTACGCCGAATATATGGCGAACCAGGGCGGTATCAGCTACAGCGTTCAGTTCACATACCAGCTCAAGGACGGCGGTCAGCTCTTCCGCGGCTACACGCTCTACAGCTCCGCGAAGGAGAACGACCTTTCGGACCTCGCCGAACTGCTCAATTCGCAGGAGGCCGTACAGACGCGCAAGCAGCTGAGCGTCCCCGTGAACATCTCGACGATCCTCAACCCGCAGATCAGCTACTTTGACAGCGAGAATAACCAGTATGTCTCGATCGCTCTGTCCTCGGACGAGATGCTCGACCTGTACCAGAACTGCATCGTCCCGGACACGAACGAGCGCAAGCTCGGCAAGATCTGGATCACCGCGGACGAAAGCTACAACACCCGCGTGCTCGACTGCACGATCAGCTTTGACGTCCAGCAGCTGAACCCGAAAAAAGGGCCGCACAGCGACAAATACGTCGGCGACAGTTTCCGCACGACGCTGACGCTCGACGCCAGCCGCACCTACGACTGGATTGAGAGCCACTACAAGCTCAAGCTCATCACCATGGGCGAGAGCGAAAAGCTGCAGGCGAAGGCGGTAAAGGACGGCAACCCCGTCCCCCAGACGGACGTTGTCAAGTACGGCGATCCCGTCACCACCCCCGCGATCGGATAAAACAAAAAGCCGGGCGCTCCTTTGGAGCGCCCGGTCTTCGCCTCAATGAGGCGCAGCGCGCAGTGCAGTTCCTCAAAGCAGTCCGCAGGACCGCTTTGATCAAAGGGCCGCCCCGGATGGGGCGGCCCTTTTTGCTGGGGAGTATAATTATGGAGAGAGCTTAGAGCTTGACGACATTTTCAAGATACACTGCGATGGCGTTCTGGACTTCCTCCGCGCCCTTGTAACGGCCGTCGATGCAGTCGACGTCGAGCAGCAGGGTCGGGATGCCATACTTCGCCTGGATGAAGTCGGAGAGGATCTTCGTGGAGGCCCAGGTGTGCTTGCAGCCGACGTGGCCGAGGAACACCGAGGTGTTGATGTTGAAGTTGTCCATGAGGTAGCTGATACGGTCCTGGTAATACTCGACAGGACCGGCTGCGCCGTGGATCATCGGAAGGTTCATCATCTTGTGGGACATGATGCGGAAGCAGTCTTCCTTGTCGTCCATGTGCTCATAGAAGTCGCCCTTGAAGTGGCCGAGAACGTCCATAATGCAGATGGCGCCGTATTCTCTTTCGAGGTATCCGTAAGACTTCAGGCTGGTCCAGAGCATGTTCTGGAGGAAGAGCATACGGTACTTTTCGCCGTTCATGCAGGCGCCCATGCCGAGGTCGAGCATCATCTCGCCAGTCTCAACTTCCTTCTCGAGGAAGGTGGCCATGGCAGGGTCGGCTGCCTGGCCGCTCATGCAGGCGTTGGTGACGAGGAGGGTGCCGGGCAGCGGGCAGGGGGTGTGCTTGCGGAGGTCCGCGCACTTTTCAATCAGTTCGTTGGTGTGGTTGGCGACTTTCATGGACTCCTTGAACTTTTCCCAGTCGAGCTTCGTGCCGGTGAGTTCTTCCATGAACGTGATAAATTCCTTGGTCTGGGCGATGAGGTAATCCTCGCCGCGCCTGTCTCTGCGGAAGGGGAGGTCGACGTTGAAGGTCGGGACGTTCCAGATCTTCTCCATAACCGGGTAAGCGATACGGGAGGAGTCGCAGGGGACGGTGGAGTAGACGAAAGCGTCCGGCTTGACACCGACCTGGTCTGCCAGCAGCGCGCCCATTTCGACCTTGTCGATGGAGCACATGCTCTGGTTCGTGTGCGCTTCGCACAGATCAACGAACTTCGCGGTCATGTCGACGTTCGGCGCGGTGCTCAGCGGGAGCTGGTCGAGGTAATACGGCTGGCAGTCAAAGGCGTACATGAGGTCAACCGGCACCGGGCCGCCGAAGGCGATGACCTTTTTGCCGTTCTTGTGCGCGTCTCTGATCTGCGCCCACTGGGCGACCTGGATGTCGTAGACCCAGAGCATATCCGGGTTCTTTTCCACCGCGTGAGCCTGCTTGCCCTCCGCGGTGCTGGCGATGTAATCAAGGGTGCTCATTTCGCCGCTGAGCACCTTGGGCATATTCAGATCCTGCATGATTAGTCCTCCTTTTCGATCATCTCGACAAATGCTTCGGCGCGAATCTCAAGCTGTCCGAGGTTAGCCAGCTTCTCCTCGCGCTCCAGATAGAGGAGAGGAATTTCTGCTTCCTTGAGCATCGGCTCGAGGAAGGTGTTCTCGCCGCCCCAGCACTCGCAGTTCTGCATCTTCTCGTAGATGAGGCCGTCGACCTTGTATTCCTTGGCGCGGTTGATGATGAGCTCATGCAGATTGTCGCGGTTGTCGATCATGCGCGGGCAGACGATGCGGTCGAGATAGTAGGCCGCGATGGAGCC
>JAKOSQ010000156.1 GCA_029777215.1 Bacillota bacterium | reverse complement strand
TTTTCATTTATTCTTTCCTCCGTGTTTGTAGTGCGGTAGTATTGTATCACATTAGCGAACAAAAGCAAGCCTTTCCATGTGATCTATCAGTGCATATTTTGCACTGATATAATTCTCTCCGCTTTTCCGCCCAACATCCGTGTTTTTACAGTTTGTTAATCCATTTGCGGTCGGGTCGGATATAATGTATAATACTGATTGAATTTGCTTTCAGCACAAACGAAAGGGCGTGTTTTCATGGCTAAAAAAGCGCTCGTCGTCGAGGACGACGGAAACATTGCGGAGCTGCTCCGCCTCTATCTGGAAAAGGACGGCTTTGAGGTCGCGATCGCCTCAGACGGCGGTACAGGCGTCCGTCTGGCGCAGAGCGAAAACCCGGACGTCATTTTGCTCGACATCATGCTGCCGGTGCTCGACGGCTGGCAGGTCTGCCGCAAGGTGCGCGAGAACTCCCGCGTGCCGATCATCATGCTCACCGCAAAGGGCGAGACATACGACAAGGTAAACGGTCTGGAGATGGGCGCGGACGACTACATTGTCAAGCCCTTTGAGGTCAAGGAGCTGCTGGCCCGCATCCACGCAGTCATGCGCCGCACGGAGCCGGAGGCAGCCCCGACGGAAAAAAAGCTCTCCTTCGACAAGCTCGTCATCAACCTCGACTCCTACGAGCTCATCGTGGACAGCAAAAAGATTGAGACACCGCCCAAGGAGATGGAGCTTCTCTTCCACCTCGCCTCGACGCCGAACCGCGTCTACACGCGCAACCAGCTCCTCGACGAGGTCTGGGGCTTCGACTACTTCGGCGACTCCCGCACGGTCGACGTCCACATCAAGCGTCTGCGTGAAAAGCTCGAGGGCGTTTCGGACCAGTGGTCGCTCAAGACCGTCTGGGGCGTCGGCTACAAGTTCGAGCTCAATGTACAGTCATTATGAAAAGCATCTTTTTTAAAAACTTCATGCTGACGGCCGTGCTCGTCGTCGTAAGCTTCCTCGTGCTGGGCTTTGCGGCGGTCATGCTCGGCCGCAGCTTTGCGCTGAGCGAAAAGCGCAGCAGCATCGTCACGAACGCCGAGGAGGTCTCAAAGGCCGCCTCCGCCTTCTATGTCAACAATGGACTCGACGACTGGTCCCTTCGCCTCATCATCAGCTCCATCGCGCACAGCAACGGCAACCACATCTTCATCACGGACGTCGACGGCTATGTCGTCTCCACCTCCGAAATGGACCCCGTCTCCCCCTACATCGGCAAGCAGGTGGACACCGACATCATGGCCGAGCTCTACCGCAGCGGCCGCTATCAGCGGCTCACGCAGATGAAGAACTTTTACAGCGACACGCCGGTCTACGTTGCGGCGCTGCCGATCACGGACGAGAGCGAGAACAAGCTCGTCGGCTACATCTTCGTGAGCTCGGACTGCTCGGAGATCGTCAGCGAGTGGGGCGCGACCGCAACAATCTTCGTCATCACGGCCTTCGTCATCATGGCCGTGGCCCTCTGCTTCTCCTACTACAGCTCGAAGCGGCAGTCGCAGCCCCTGCGCGAGATTGCCGCCGCCGCCCGGCGCTTCGCGCTCGGCGATTGTTCGGCGCGCGTGGCGAACACCGGGCGCAACGACGAGATCGGCGAGCTGACCGAGTCGTTCAATATGATGGCGGAGTACCTGGAAAAATCCGAACAGCTCCGCAGCGAATTCGTCGCGAACCTCTCGCACGAGCTCAAAACGCCGATGACCACGATCTCCGGCTTCGCGGACGGCATCCTCGACGGCACCATCCCCAAGGAGGACGAGGACCACTATCTCGCCATCATCTCGAGCGAAACGAAGCGCCTGTCCCGCCTCGTGCGGCAGATGCTCGAAATGTCCCGCATCCAGAGCGTCGACAAGGCGTCTCTGCTCTCGCGCAGCTTCGATCTCTCCGAGGTCATCATGCGCACGCTGCTGAACTTTGAAACGAAGACCACGGAGCACGGGCTCGACGTCGATGCACAGCTGCCGGAGGAAAACATGATCGTGCGCGGCGACGAGGACTCCTACACGCAGGTGGTCTACAATCTCCTTGACAACGCCATCAAGTTCGCGGCCCCCGGCACGGCGCTGGGCGTCTCCCTCTGGAAGCAGGGGGGCAAGGCCTACGTCTCCGTCTCCAACCGCGGCGAGACGATCTCGCCCGAGGAGCTGCCGTTTTTGTTCGATCGCTTCCGCAAGGCGGACAAGTCGCGCTCCATGGACCGCGACGGCTACGGTCTCGGGCTCGCGATCGTCAAGACTATACTCAATAACCACGGCGAAGATGTGACCGTCACCTCGCGCGACGGGCTCACAGAATTCATCTTCACCGCGAAATTGAAGGAAAAGTGAGCCGTTCATAAAGTCTTCACAGAAATAAGAATACGTTCACGATTTTTTCATATTGCATTCATAACGAGGTCAAAAGTGTATTTTATTATAAAGCCGTACTCAAGAGAAAGACAGGACACTTTCAATCGAGTACACCACATGCATTTTCTTTCCCCTTTGATTTTTTCTCCCTCCAATCAGATTTTTCTCCCCTCTGTAAAATTCGATCCTCTCTCAAACAAAAAGCTCCGGCCTGATCAGCCGGAGCTTTTTGTAATAAAGCGTCCCCTCGGAGAAGTGAATTCACCGAGGGGACGAATTTCTTGTTTTGCGCCGGGCAGACCCATCTGGGGGGGGGCCCATCAAGTCTCTGACTTGATGGGGAAAGCCGGAGCAGCGGAGCGACTGAGCTTTCGGGCTTGCCCGGAAGCGAAGGATAC
>JAKOSQ010000155.1 GCA_029777215.1 Bacillota bacterium | reverse complement strand
TCATCGTCTCCTGATAATACTCAAGTGGGATGTTGATATCCGTAAATACGGCCAAATCGGGCTTCCAGTGGAAGTCCGAGCCCGTTTTTTTGTACTTGCACGGCTCTTTTTGGAGCTCGCCGACGATCTTGCCCTTTTCAAAGTGGAGCTTGTATTCAAAGCCGTCGCGGTGGATGCGGGCGTCGAAATACTCGCTTGCGTACTGCGTGGCGCAGGAGCCGAGGCCGTTGAGGCCGAGGGAGTATTCGTAGTTTTCGCCCTCGTTGTTCTGGTATTTGCCGCCGGCGTAGAGCTCGCAGAAGACGAGTTCCCAGTTGTAGCGCTTTTCGTTTTCGTTCCAGTCCACCGGGCAGCCGCGGCCAAAATCCTCGACCTCGATGGACTTGTCAAGATAGCGCGTAAGAGTTATAATGTCGCCATGGCCCTCGCGCGCCTCATCGATAGCGTTCGAAAGGATCTCAAAAACGGCGTGCTGGCAGCCCTCCAGTCCGTCCGACCCGAAGATGACCGCCGGACGCTTGCGGACGCGGTCCGCCCCCTTGAGCTGCGAGATGCTCGTGTTTCCGTATTCTGCCGTGGTTTTCTTCATAAGTCCTCCGCTTTTCCCTGTTAAATCGCAAGATATGGTGCGCATGAAAATCTATTATAAACTCATATAGTATATCCTAAAGCGCGTAAAATTGCAAGAAGCTGCGCAGAATTCAGCGCCAGTATTTCCCGCGTTTTCCGGTTGGATCGGCCCGAAACGGCGCATAATAGAACCATACGCCAAAAAGGGAGGTCACCGCATGAATGCACAAAAGCGCGCGGAGAAGACGAAGGCCAGGGAGTGCCGCCGCGCCGAGGACGAGATGACCGCGATCCGCGGCAGTCTCGACGAGGCCTACTGTCACTTCAACGACGCCACGGACCCGGACGCGCTCGACGCCTGCATCTATGAGATCAGCGCCCTGCGCAGCCGCTACAACACCGCGCTCAAGCACTACCGCCAGAAATTCATCTGAGCGGGCCCGCGATTTGCGGGCTACATATTACATAAGGAGTCTACCGCCATGACACTTCCCTTTCTCTCCGTCGCAGCAGCGGCCGGCGGCGCGGGCATCGGCCTCGCCGTCATCTGCGTCGTTTTGCTCGTTTTGTTCATCGCGCTGCTGGCAAAGCCGCTCAAGTGGATCTTCAAGTTCCTGCTCAACGCGCTCTCGGGCTTCATCGCTCTGGTGCTCATCAACTTCGTCGGCGGCTTTTTCGGCTTTTCGCTGACGGTAAATTTCCTCAACTGCCTCATTGCCGGCTTCCTCGGCATGCCCGGCGTCATCCTGCTCATCGCGATCAAGTATCTGTTTTGAGCGCACACCACAAAAACGGAGTCTCCCCAAAAGGGGAGGCTCCGTTTTTTCAGTGCGTGTTCCGCTGCGCGTGCTCAACGATGCGGGCGGCATCTGGATCGGACTTTCGCAGGTGCTCGAGGCGCTCGGCGCGGCGGGCGAGGAGCTTTTCGTAGTGCTCCGGGTGGTGCGCGGCGATGCGCGCGTCCCGCTCCTGGCGGCGGCGCAGCAGGCGCTGCAGCGCCTCCGGGTTTTCGCGCAGCACGCGCGCGGTCAGGCGCGCGCGGGACTCGGAGAGCTTTTCCTCGACCTCGTCCTCCGTGAGCCCGAGCCGCTCGGCGATCACGCCGGCGTACTCCTCGAGCTCGCTGAGAAGGTCGTCGCCGTCGAGAATGAAGGGAAGCGCCGCGTCCTCGGACGGGGTCAGCTCGCTTTCGAAGTCCTCGGCGTCGAGATGGGCGATGATCTCGCGGATGTGCTTTTCCATCTGCGCGTCCGCGTCCCCGCCGTAGGTCCACTCGTAGCGGCGGACCGTCTCCTCATACCACGCCTGCGGCGCGTCCGCCCGCTCTGCGGCGGGCAGATACGGCGGGACGAACCCGAGCTCCGCGAGCGCGTCCGGCAGCGTCCGCTGCACGGTGCCGCTGTCGACGAGCCGGCCCGCGCCGAGCGCGCGCATGCGGTCGTTAAGCGCGCCGATGTGCTCGGTGACGTAAAAGCGCACGCCCCGCGCGCTCAGCTCGTCGGAGAGCATCAGCAGGCGCTCCGCCGCCGTGATGTCGAGACTTGCAATGCCGCCCGCGTCGACGATCACAGCCCTTGTGCCGGGCGCGGCGGCGGCGTTTTCAATGTCCGACTGAAACAGATCGACGTTCGCGAAAAACAGGCTGCCGCTGAAACGGTAGATCGCGACGCCGTCGACCGGCCGGGCCGCGCGGTTGCGGCCGAGGGAGCAGAAGCCCTCCCGCCCCGGCGCGACGCCGAGAAAGCCGCGCGGCGGGTCGGCAGCGCGCAAAACGACGTTGAGAAACGACAAAAACACGCCGATTACGACGCCGTAGATCGTTCCGAAAAGCAGCACACCCGCAAACGCGCCGAGGAAGATGAAATACTCCTTCCGCTCCGTTTTGCGCAGGCGGGCGGCGAGGTCGAATTCCGTGACGCCCATGAGCGCCGAAACGACGATCGCCGTGAGCACCGGCACCGGGAGGTATGCGATAAAGCCCGTCCCGAAGAGCAGCACCAGCGCCATTGTCCCGCTCGCGACGATGGAGGCAAGCTGGGTCTTCATGCCATACTGCTCCGCCATCGAGGTGCGCGAGAGACTGCCGTTGACCGGGCAGCAGCCGGTCAGGGCGGCGGCGAGGTTGCCCGCCGAGAAGGCGAGAATCTCGCGGTCGCCGTCGAGCCGGCGTCCGTTTTTGAGGGCGAAGCTGTTTTCGCCAAGCAGCGTTTCGGCCATGATGACGACCGCGACCGGCAGGCTCACGCGGATGGCTGTCTGCGCCGTGTCAACGTCGAGCGCCGGCAGCGCAAAGCGCGGCAGACCCGGCTCGACCGCCGCGAGCAGCTTCACGCCATAGCGGTCGAGGTGCAGCCACAGCTCCAGCAGCGCGCCGACGGCCATCAGCAGCACGGAGGTCGGCAGCTTCGGAAAGCTTTTTTTACTCAGCAGCAAGATCACGAGCGCCCCGCCGCCGAGCAGAAGCGAGGGCAGATTGATCTCCCCGCAGGCGTTGGCAATCGCCGGGATAAGGTCCAGCAGCTCGCCGGACGCGGCGCTGCCGCCGAGCAGCTTCGGGACCTGCATGAGGATGATCGTCACGCAGATGCCGGAGATGAAGCCGCCCATCACGGGCGCGGAGACGAAGCGCACGAGCTTCCCCCCGCCGAGCAATGAAAACAGCAGCAACCACACCGCCGCGAAAAGTGCCACAGCGGGGACGAGCCGCACCGCGTCCGCCGAGCCGAGCGCGATGCCCGCCTGCGCGAGCGAAGCCCCGACGATGGCCGCGGGCGCAGCATCCACGCCGAAGATGAAGCCCTGCGAGTTCGTCAGCAGCGCAAAAAACAAGATCGGCAGCAGCGATCCGTAAAGCCCGTAAACGGCGGGCAGGCCCGCGATCTGGGCGTAGCCCATCGAGATCGGTATGGACACGGCGGCGACGATGAGGCCCGAAACGAGGTCCCGCGGCAGATACGCGCGCCGGTAGTTTTTCAGTGTGGCAAAAGGCAGAGTCTGCAAATTTGTTCCCCTCCCCCGGCGCGGGCCGGACCGCTTTTCTTCATTTTATTTCCTGCCAGCCAAAAAAGCAAGCGAAAGCCGCACCGCGCGTACATTTCCCCGCGTCGCCTTCCGCGCGGCGCCGTCAAAACGACACAACCCCCTGCCGATCCAGCGCCGGCAGGGGGTTACGTCTGTTCGGTTTTCATTCGGTTGGGTTTACCTCGCTTCCTGGGTATTGCAGAAACGCCGGGGAACGCTTGAAACGAACCGCCTGCCTGTCTCCTGCGCGGCTCGTGGCATCCGGGAGATC
>JAKOSQ010000154.1 GCA_029777215.1 Bacillota bacterium | reverse complement strand
CTTCGGGTCCTTGAGACCGACGCGGCCTCTGCGAATGGCGCGGGACACGGCCGAGACGGCCTCGTCCTGTCCGATCACACGGCGGTGAAGGATCTCCTCCATCTTCAAGAGCCGTTCGCTCTCGGTCTCCGTGAGGCTCGTCACCGGGATGCCGGTCCAGCCGGAGACGACCTCCGCAATGTCCTCCGCGCCCACGGACTTGCCGCTTCTCTGTCCCGCGCGGGAGTCGTCCCACTTTTTGCGGGCTTCGTCGAGCTCGTCGCGGACAGCCTTTTCCTCGTCGCGGAGCTTTGCCGCCCGCTCGTAGTCCTGCGCGTTGATGGCGGCCTCCTTTTCGTTAACGAGGGCGTCGATCCGTTTTTCAATGTCCTTGAGGTCGTTCGGCGGCGTGAGCGTCTTCATGCGGACGCGGGAGCAGGCCTCGTCCATGAGGTCGATGGCCTTGTCGGGGAGATAACGGTCGTTGATATAGCGGCCCGACATCGTGACGGCGGCCTCGATAGCCTCGTCCGTGATCGTGAGCTTGTGGTGGGCCTCATACTTGTCGCGCAGGCCCTTGATGATCTCAACGCTCTCCTCCGGGCTCGGCTCCTCAACCATGACGGGCTGGAAGCGGCGCTCGAGAGCGGCATCCTTTTCGATATGTTTGCGGTATTCGTTGAGCGTCGTCGCGCCGACGACCTGAATTTCGCCGCGGCCCAGGGCGGGCTTTATGATATTTGCGGCGTCGATCGCGCCCTCGGCAGCGCCCGCGCCGATGATGGTGTGCAGCTCGTCGATAAATAGAATGACGTTGCCGGCCTTGTGGGCCTCCTGAATCGCCGCCTTGATGCGCTCTTCAAAATCGCCGCGGTACTTCGTGCCGGCGAGCATACCGGTGAGATCAAGGGAGACGACGCGCTTGTCGCGCAGGTCCTCCGGGACGTCGCCCGCGACGATGAGCTGCGCGAGGCCCTCGGCGATGGCGGTCTTGCCGACGCCAGGCTCGCCGATGAGCACGGGGTTGTTTTTCGTGCGGCGGGACAAAATCTGGATGACCCGCTGGATCTCCTTTTCGCGGCCGATCACGGGATCAAGCTCGCCGTTCTGCGCGGCCTTGTTGAGGTCGCGGGAGAACTGGTCGAGGGTCTTGGTGTCAGACTTTCCCTTGCCGCCGCTGCGTCCGGCGGAGGCCGCCTGCGTCGGCTGGCCCTGCTGCGGGCGGTAATCGGAGCTGCGGAAAATATCGACGATGTCGGTATAGAGCTTGTTGACGTCCGCGCCGGTGGAGGCGATGAGCCTCGTGGCGGCGCAGTCCGGCTCGCGGAGCAGCGCCATCAGCAGGTGTTCCGTGCCGATGAAGCTGTGGCCGAGCTGGTTCGCGCACATGATCGCGAGCTCGACGACGCGCTTGGCGTTCGGGGTCAGTCCCTGCGCCGGGATGCCCGGAGCGCCGCGTCCAACGAACTTCTCGATAAGCTCCGTGATGAGTTCCTCGTCAAGTCCGTTGTCGTGCAGTACCTTCGCGCCGAGGCCTTCGCTCTCGCGCGCGATCCCGAGAAGGATGTGCTCGGTCCCCACATAGCTGTGACCCATCTCCTGTGCCGCTTCCTGTGCCTTTGTGAGCGCCGACTGCGCCCGTTGCGTAAATCTGTCCTGATATCGCATTTTATCACTCCTCCTTCGGGATGATCTTAAAAAGCTCCCGACCGCCGACCGGCGGTCGGGAGCGACTGGCTTCACTTTTGTTCAAGCTCGTGGATCTTGTCTCTGAGTTCCGCCGCCTTCTCGAATTCCTCGCTGCGGACGGCCTCGCGCATCTGATGCTTGAGGGCATAGAGCTCTCTCTTTCTGCGGAAGGCGTCGCCCGCGTCGGTCGGGATGTTCTTGACCGGCTCGGGGGTGACGGTCGCGGCTTCCGCCGCCTTGTCCCCGGTCTGCGGGGCGTCGAGCTTTTCCTCGGTCTTCGGGGCTTCCAGCGTCGGCCAGAAACCCTTGCCGAACATGCTCTCGCCGAGCATCCCGAACGGCTCGTTCCAGAAGCTCTGGAGCAGGCTGCCGAACGGCTGGCGCATCATGTTGTCGAACGTGGCCATCGCGTGCTGACGGAAATCCATCATGTCCGTGAAGCCCTCGGCCTTCGCGCAGTCTTCGCAGAGATGGTACTCCTCGCGTTCGCCGTTTATAATGGACTCATAATGGAAGTTAGCTTCATTCTTGCCGCATTTTTCACACTTCATAATAATGACCTCCTTGTAAAGTCACAAAAATTTGTTTGGGCCGACGCCTTTTCGGCGTCTGACCATTGTGTATGATGTTTTTTAGGCGTCCCCGTCCGTGTCCGTGAGGACCGCCACGAGCAGCTGCTTGAAGATGCTCGCGCGGACAATGTCGCGGTGCTCGGGGGCGATGGGCCGCAGCGCGTTGTCGCTGACGGCGGTCAAAATGAGAGTCGCGGTCCTCTCGTCCACCGCGTCCGCGTCGAGCAGGTTCGAGACGAACGCCGCCGCCGTGCGGGGACTGATCGCGTCTCCGACCGCGTTGACCGTGTGCATGATGAGCGCCTTCGGCGTTGCCTGCACGCGGGTGATGCGGATGTAACCGTTGCCGCCGCGCCGAGACTCGACCAGATAGCCGTGCTCCGGGGAGAAGCGGGTCGAGATCACATAGTTGATCTGGCTGGGTACGCATCGGAACTTCTCCGCGAGGTTCGAGCGCTGCAGCTCCGCGCTGCCGCCCTCGTCCTCCAGCATGCCCAAAATGAAATTGGCAATCAAATCACTGGTTCCCATGTCCTCACCTCGCTGTGGTCTTTGTCTTTATTTGTCTCTATTTGACTTTGACTTTCTTTGACCTTGTGAATATTATAATAGTCAGGAAAGGTCAAAATCGCAAATATTCATTTGGCCTTTCCGACCTGATTATTGGCGTTTATTTTTCTCCGGTTGGTATTTTCCTCTCGTTCTCTGACGCTTGCTCGTTTTTTCTTCGTTTTTCTCAAATTTGATCTTTGGCGGCCCGCCGCCGGCCTCCGCGGACAAAGCGCGCATGTTTTCCGTATATCGTGATAGAAATTACTTGAAATCAGAAAATGATATGCTATAATAGTTTCATCTCGATTGCCGCCGTCTTTTTGCGCCCGGTGAAAAGCGCGCGGCGAAGCAGTGAGGAACAATAAACCAAGGAGGAATATAAAAAATGTACACAATTGAAAGCGATTGCATTTCCTGCGGCTCCTGCGCGGACAGCTGCCCTGCCGGCGCTATCTCCGAGGGCGATCAGCACTACGAGATCGACCCGGATAAGTGCCTCTCCTGCGGCACCTGCGTCGATGCCTGCCCGACAGGCGCGATCGTCGAGAAATAAAAAACTTTTCTCAAAGTTAAGAGCCTGCCGGGCAATTCGGCAGGCTCTTTTCATGAATAGCGCAATGTTCCCGGCCGCGCGGCGGCAAAACAGCGCCGCACAGCCGGCGGAGAGGAGAGACGGATGGATGCCTTTGACGAGCTCTGGCCCGGCGGGCCGCGCTTTGCGCAGCAGGACGGCAGCTTCCGCCTGTCCACGGACTCCGTCCTGCTCGCGGACTTCACGCGTCTGAAAAAGGGCGCGCGCGTCCTCGATCTCGGCTGCGGCGCGGGCGTGCTCCCGGTGCTGCTCGCGGCGCGGGAGGAAACGGCGTCGATCACGGGCGTCGAAATTCAGCCCGCATGCGCCGCCCTCGCGCGGCACAACCTCGCGGAAAACGGCTTTGACGGCCGCTGCGCCGTCCTGGACGGCGATCTGCGCGAACTGCGCACACTCGTCCCCGCCGAGGGCTTTGATCTTGTCGTCTCGAACCCGCCCTATTTTGCCGCCGGCACGGGCTACAGCGCCCCGGCGGCGTCCCGGGCGACCGCGCGCGAGGAAAAAAGCTGCACGCTCCCGGATCTCTGCGCCGCCGCGAAATGGGCGCTGCGCTGGGGTGGAAGCTTCTTTCTCGTCCACCGACCCGAGCGCCTGAGCGAGCTTTTCTGTGCGCTGACAGCGGCTGGCATCGAGCCGAAGCGTCTGCGCGAGATCGTCGCCGCACCCGGACGCGCGCCGAGTCTCGTCCTCGTCGAGGGCCGGCGCGGCAGCGGAAAGGGCCTCGCCATCGAAGCGCCGCTTGTGCTGACAGACAGCGCCGGCGCGGACTCTGCCGAGGTGCAAAAAATCTACCGGCGCGGGCCGTACGCCCCGCGGAAAGGATAAACCATGAGCGGAATTCTCTATCTTGTCGCCACGCCGATCGGCAATCTCTCGGACGTCTCCCCCCGCGTTGTTGAAACACTGCAGAACGCGGATTTCATCGCCGCCGAGGACACACGCGTCACCTTGAAGCTTTTAAACCACTTCGCCATCAAAAAGCCGCTCATCAGCTATTTTGAGCATAACCGCGTCATGAGCGGCGAGAAGATCATCGACCGTCTGCTCGCGGGCGAAAACGTCGCCCTCGTCTCGGATGCGGGCCTGCCCGCGATCAGCGACCCGGGCCAGGACCTCGTGCGTCTGTGCGGCGAGGCGGGCATCACCGTCTCCTGCATCCCCGGCCCCTGCGCGGTCGTAACGGCGCTGGCGATGAGCGGCCAGTCGACGCAGCGCTTCACCTTCGAGGGCTTTCTCTCAACGGCAACGAAGCCCCGCCGCGAGCACCTCGACTCTCTGCGGGACGAAAAGCGCACCATGGTCATCTACGAGGCCCCGCACAAGCTCGTCCAGACGCTCGGCGACCTCAAAGAAATTTTCGGCGGCGAGCGGGCGCTGAGTCTCTGCCGCGAGCTCACGAAGATTTACGAGGAGGTCATCCGCACAACCATCGACGGCGCGCTCTCCATTTACGAGAGCATCCCGCCGAAGGGCGAATATGTCCTCGTCATCGCCGGCAAGCCCGAATCGGACGTCCCGGAGGCGACGCTCGACGAGGCCCTTGCGCGCGTCGACGCCTACCGCGCCGAGGGCAAGAGTCTCAAGCAGGCGGCAAAGCTCGCCGCCGAGGACAGCGGTTTTTCCAAAAACGAGCTGTACGCGGCGGCGCTCGCGCGCAGCGACGGGTGAGATTTATCTGAATATATGCAATTCTGTGGGCTGTTCTCCAGCAAAAGCATCAAAACTTGCCGCAAATCCGGCGAAATTGACAGGTTTTCGTTGACCTGTGAAAAGAAAAGTGTATAATTAACATATATAAATAAGAAGATCAATTTCCAGTTTCTTTAACGCCGGGCACCGCTCTTTAATACGGGGTACGGCG
>JAKOSQ010000153.1 GCA_029777215.1 Bacillota bacterium | reverse complement strand
GCCGGAGGCGACAATGACCTCGCCTGCGGGAATGTCCGTCACTTCCTCCGCGATCACCTCGATGTTCGGGTGGCTGCTGATCGCTTCCGTCACGGCGGCGGAGAATCCCTCGCGGTCAACCGCGAGTGCGCCGCCGGCGGCGACGCGGTGGGCGTCCGCACAGCGCATGACGAGGGAGCCGAGCTCCCGGAGTTCTTCTTTCAAAAGGCCAACGGCATTCGTGAGCTCGTCGCTGCGCAGCGAATTCGAGCACACAAGCTCGGCAAAATTCGGCGAGTGGTGCGCGGGCGTCATTTTTTCCGGCTTCATCTCATAGAGCCGGACATGGATGCCGCGCTCGGCGAGCTGCCAAGCCGCCTCGCTGCCCGCGAGGCCCGCGCCGACGACCGTTACTGTCTGCGTATTGTTCATTCTTCACTCGCTTCCGTCTTTTTGGCGGAAGTCTTTTTCGCGGCGGGCTTCTTCTCCGCCGTTTCGCTGTTCTTTTTAGCTACCGTTTTCTTCGCCGCGGGTTTCTTCGCGGCGGGCTTCTTTTCGGCGGCGGACTTCGACGTTGTCTTTTTTGCGGCGGGCTTCTTTTCCGCCGTTTCGCTGTCCTTTTTCGCTGCCGTTTTCTTCGCCGCGGGTTTCTTGGCGGCGGTCGACTTGGCGGCGGACTTGGCGGCGGACTTCTTCGCCGGGGCCTTCTTCTCCTCGGGCTGGTTGCCCTCGGTCACCGGGGTCTCAGCGGCATCCGTCGTCTCGGTCTTCTTTTTGCGGTAGCCGCGCTTGTCCTCCGGCAGGAAGTTCGGGCACTCCGGGTTCACGCAAAACGGCGTTTTGTTGCCCTTGCCGGAGAGCTTGAACATGGTCTTGCCGCAGCCGGGACAGACGTCCTTGACCGGGACGTCCCAGGTCATGAAGCCGCACTCCCTGCGCTCGCAGGCGTAGTAGGCGTAGCCCTTTTTGCTGGTGCGCTTGAGCATGCGCGTGCCGCACTTCGGGCATTTTCCGGGCATTTCGATGACGATGGGCTTCGTGAAGTCGCACTCGGGGTAACCCGGGCAGGCGAGGAAACGGCCGAAGCGGCCGGACTTGACGACCATCTGGCGGCCGCACTTGTCGCAAATTTCGTCCGAGAGCTCCTCGGGAATTTTGATGTGCTGGCCCTCGAGAGCCTTTTCGGCGTCCTGCATCTCCTGATCGAAGCCGCCGTAGAAGTCCGTGAGGACGTCCTTCCACGCGCGCTTGCCGGCCTCTACCGCGTCGAGGGAGTCCTCCATGCGGGCGGTGAACTGCAGATCGACGATGTCGGAGAAACGCTCGGTCATGAGCTGGGTGACGACCTCACCCAAAACGGTCGGACGCAGGTACTTGCCCTCCTTGACGACGTACTCGCGGTCTGTGATCGTCGAGATCGTCGGCGCGTAGGTCGACGGACGGCCAATGCCCTTTTCCTCCATCGCGCGGATGAGTGTCGCCTCCGTGTAACGGGAGGGCGGCTGGGTGAACTGCTGTTCCTTGTCGGTCTTTTTGAGCAGAACCTTCTCGCCCTCGCGCAGATCGGGCAGCGGCTTGTCGCGCTCGCCATCCTCCTCGTCCTTGGCCTCCTCATAAACCGCGGTGTAGCCCGCGAAGCGAAGCTCCGAGTGGTTGGCACGGAAGACGTAGCCCGCCGAGACGGCGTCGATCGTGACGCTGTCGTAAACGGCGTTTGCCATCTGGCAGGCCGTGAAGCGGCCCCAGATGAGGCGGTAGAGACGGTACTGGTCCGGCGTGAGGTCCTTGCGGATATCCTCCGGCGCGAGCGCGACGTTCGAGGGACGGATCGCCTCATGCGCGTCCTGCGCGCCGGCCTTGGTCTTGAAGGTGCGGGTCTTATCGGGGTAGTAGTCGGCCCCGTAGCGGCCCACGATGAACTTTTTCGCAGCGTCCAGCGCTTCCTCCGACAGGCGAAGGGAGTCGGTACGCATATAGGTGATGAGACCGACGGTGCCCTCGCCGGAGATGTCGACGCCTTCATAGAGCTGCTGGGCCACCGACATCGTGCGTTTCGGCGTCATGCCGAGGCGGCGCGAGGCCTCCTGCTGCAGCGTGGAGGTGATGAACGGGGGCGCGGGCGAGCGGGTCTTTTCCCCGCGCTTGACGGTCTTGATGGAAAAGTCGTTTTTGCTGATCGCGTCAACGACCGTGTTGACCTCGTCCTCGCTGTGGAGCTCCATTTTTTTCTGCTCCGTGCCGTGGAAGCGGGCGATGATGCTGCCCGGCTTTTCGACGCGGTCGAGCGTCACGTCGAGATTCCAGTATTCCTCGGGCTTGAAGACCTTGATCTCGTTTTCGCGGTCGACGACCATGCGGGTCGCAACCGACTGCACGCGCCCGGCCGAAAGGCCCCTGCGGACCTTGCGCCACAGCAGCGGCGAGAGCTTGTAGCCGACGATGCGGTCGAGAATGCGGCGCGCCTGCTGGGCGTCGACCAGGTCCTGGTCGATCTCGCGCGGGGCGGCGATGCTCTCCGTGACAACCTTCTTCGTGATCTCGTTGAAGGTCACGCGGCGGGCTTTGTCGTCCGGCAAACCGAGCAGTTCTTTTAAATGCCACGAAATGGCCTCTCCCTCGCGGTCCGGGTCGGTCGCGAGGTAGACGGTACCGGCGTTCTTCGAGAGCTTCTGCAGTTCCTCGATAACGTCCTCCCGCGCCTTGACCGGCTGATAGTCGGGCGTAAAGCCATGGTCTATGTCTACGCCCATCGTACTCTTCGGCAGATCGCGCAGATGTCCCATCGACGCGACGACGTGGTAGTTCGGGCCGAGATATTTTTCGATCGTTCTGGCCTTCGCCGGAGACTCGACGATGACCAGGTCCTTTTTTGCTGCTGCCATAGCGGACCTCTTTTCCTGTATTTGAAAGCGGCTGTTACCGCCTGCGGATATTCAAAGTAAAGCGTTTGCCGGGCTCCTGGACGACATAGCCCTTGATCTGCATGAGGGTCAGCTCCGAGAGCACGGCGGCGGCCGGCAGGCCGCTTTTTTCGATGATGTCGTCGACGTGCATCGACGGGGCGTCGAGCGCGGAGACGATCTTTAGCTGGTTTTCAGACAGCTCCGAGATCTGCTGCTTCAAATCAATATATTCCCGCTTTTCCTCGTTGTCAATCCTGTTTCTGTCATTCCGGATGCGGAGCTTGGCGAAGCCCCTGCCCTTTTCGGGCGGCGCGGGACGGACGACGGCGCGCTCCAGGGCCTCCGGCTGCGGTGCGGAGCCAACGGCGTCGCGCTCGTCGCGGTAAAAGGTGCGGAGCCTCTCGGCGTCCGGCTTTTCGAGCCGCTTCGGGAAGCGGTCCGTGAAATCGGACAGCACATCCCAGCCCGTCGTCACGAGGGCCGCGCCCGAGCGGATGAGCTCGTTCGAGCCGGCATAGTTCGTCTGGTCGGCGTTGCCGGGGATGACGAAGACCTCCCTGCCCTGCTCGGCGGCGCAGTTCGCCGTGATGAGCGAACCGCTGCCCAGCGGCGCTTCGATGACCGTCACGCCGACGGACAGACCACTCATGATGCGGTTGCGCTCCGGGAAGTTCTTTTTCTGGATGGCCTCGCCGGGCGGGTACTCGCTCACGAGCGCGCCGGTCGCAGCGACATCGTCAAAAAGCGGGCCGTTCCACTTGGGGTAGACGTCGTCAATCGCGCAGCCGAGCACGCCGACGCAGCGGCCCCCGGCGCGCAGCGCGCCCTCGGCGGCGGCGCTGTCCACGCCGCCCGCAAGCCCAGTCACGACGAGCCCGCCGCCCTTCGTGAGCTCAAAGCCCATGCGCCGGGCCATCTTGAGGCCGTAGGGCGTGGCCTTGCGCGTGCCAACGACGGCGATCGCCGCCTCCTCGTCGAGCGCGGGCAGCCGACCCCGGATGTAGAGGACGGCCGGCGGGTCAAAAATGTTTTTCAGTCGCTGGGGATAGGCGGCGTCCGCAAGCGTGAGGATGAGCAGCTTGTCCCGCTCGCATTTTTCCAATATCTCATCCGCACGGGCGAGATCCTTTTGCAGAACGCGCCCACGCTCGGCGGGCGTGAGCTGACAGCGCTCCAAAAGCTGCGCCTCGTCCGCGAAATAGACGGCCTCGGGGTCACCGAAGACCTCGAGCAGCGCGCATTTCACCTTCGGGCGCAGCTCGGTCATCGCCGAGAGCCAGACCCAGTGGCGCAAAGTGGACATTCGCCCGTTCCCCCTCTCGCGGCTTTTCCGGCGGACAAGTGCGCGTCCGCCCCGCGTTTTTTTATCTTCGCATTTCCCAGAGGATGATGGAGGCCGCGACCGCCGCGTTGAGCGACTCCGCGCACGGTTCCATCGGAATAATGACCTCGCCCTGACACAGGGCCAGCAGCTCAGGGGACAATCCCCTGCCCTCGCTGCCGACGGCGACGGCGGCGTTTTTGACGTTCGTCTCGCGCAGATCGGCGGCGCGTGCGCTCAGGGCCGCGCCGTAGAGCGGCAGGCTGTTGCGGTTGACATAATTTTTCAGCCCGTCGAGATCGGTCAAAACAACGTTCTGCCGGAAGATCGCGCCCATGCTGGCGCGGACGGTCTTGGGGCTGTAGAGGTCGGCGCACGCGCCGACCAGAAGCACCGCGCCCGCGCCCATCGCGTTTGCGGTACGCAGGACGGTGCCGACGTTGCCGGGGTCCTGTACATTCTCCAGAACAATCGCGTTTTTCACCGGTGTCTCGGTCCGCTGCGGCATTTTCACGGCAAAGACCGGACCGGGGGAATTTTTGAGCGGCGAGACATACTGCAGCAACTCTGGCGAACACTGATACTGCTCGACCGTGTCCGGCAGCGCAGCCGACGGCTCCCCCGCCCAGAGGACGAGCGTGATCTCTGCGCCGGCGGCGAGGGCGTCGCGGAGCGTCGTTTCGCCGTCACACAAAAAAGCGCCGGCCTCGCGGCGGGCCTTCGGCTCCGCGCCGAGGGCGCGCAGGTACGCGGCGGCGTGGTTTTTCCGGGATGTGATCTGTTCCATAAAGACTCCAAAACATGCATAAGGCTGTGGCAGGGCATACGCTCTGCCACAGCCTTGATTTTCCTTACTGATCGATCGGCTTCATGGTCGGGAACAAAATGACTTCGCGGATGGAGTCAACGCCCGTGAGCAGCATGACGCAGCGGTCGATGCCGATGCCGAGGCCGCCCGTGGGGGGCAGACCGTACTCGAGGGCGGTGACGTAGTCTTCGTCCATCATGCCCGCCTCATCGTCGCCCTTGCCGCGCAGCTCAACCTGCTTCTGGAAGCGCTGCTTCTGATCGATCGGGTCGTTGAGCTCGGAGAAGGCGTTGCCCATCTCGCTGTGGCAGATAAAAAGCTCAAAGCGCTCCGTGAGGCGCGGGTCCTTGGGGCTGCGCTTGGCCAGCGGCGAAACGTCCACCGGGTGCATCGTGATGAAGGTAGGCTGGATGAGCTTCTCCTCGACCTTCTGGTCGAAGCATTCGTAAAGGGCGTTGCCCCAGGTCTTTTCTTTTTCCTTCGGAATTTCGACGCCGACGGACTTCGCGAGTGCAACGGCGTCGGCATCCGACATCTGCGGCATGAAATCGACGCCGAGATATTCCTTGACGGCCTCGGCCATGGTCATGCGCTTGAAGCCCGGCGCGAGGGAAATGTTCTCGCCCTGCCAGGTGACGTCGTAAGTGCCGAGAATGTCGTTCGCGGCGCTCGAGAGAAGGTCCTCAAAGAGGTCCATCATGTCGTTAAAGTCGGCATAGGCCTCATAAAGCTCAACGGTCGTGAATTCCGGGTTGTGCTTTGTGTCCATGCCCTCGTTGCGGAAAATGCGGCCGATCTCGTAAACGCGCTCAATGCCGCCGACGACGAGGCGCTTGAGGTGCAGCTCGGTCGCGATGCGCATGTACATGTCGATGTCGAGGGCGTTGTGGTGCGTCACGAACGGGCGCGCGGTCGCGCCGCCGGAGATCGTGTTGAGGACCGGCGTTTCGACTTCCATATAGCCGCGCTCGTCGAGGAAACGGCGGACGTGGCGGATGAACTGGCTGCGGATTTCAAAGTTTCTTCGGACCTCAGGGTTCACGATGAGGTCGACGTAGCGCTGGCGGAAGCGCGTCTCAGTGTCCGTGAGGCCGTGGAATTTCTCCGGCAGCGGCAGCAGGGACTTCGCGAGGAGCTTGACCGTCTTGCAGTGGACGGAAATTTCGCCCCGGCGCGTGCGGAAAGCAAAGCCGGTGACGCCGATGATGTCGCCGATGTCCCACTTTTTGAATTCGGAGAACGCCTCCTCGCCGAGGTCGTCGATGCGGACGTAGAGCTGGATGCGGTCCTTGTCGTCGCGCAGATCGGCAAAGAAAGCCTTGCCCATGTCTCGCTTGGACATGAGGCGACCGCAGACGGCGACGTCCTTTTCTTCCCACTGCTCAAAATTGTTTTTGATGTCGGTAGAATAGGCCGTGCGTTCAAATTTTGTTTCCGTGAAGGGGTCGCGGCCCTCGTCGCGGAGCTTTGCGAGCTTGTCGCGGCGGATCTGACGGATCTCGGACAGGTCCTCCGCTGTTTCTTCCGGGGTAGTCTCCGGTGTTGTATTTTTTGGCATTGCGCTGCCTCCCGTTTTCATTTGTTATTCTATCGGCTTGAGAGCGAACGCAAACCGTCAGTTTTTCTTTTCAATGTTGAGGATCGTGAAGTGCAGGTCGCCGGCGGGCGCCGGGACCGTGATCTTGTCTCCAACAACGTGGCCCATCAGCTCGCGGCCAAAGGGCGAGTCGTCCGAAATGCGGCCCTCGAGGGGGTTGGCCTCCTGCGAACCGACGATGATGTATTCTTCGTCCTCTTCGTCGTCCTCACATCTGACCTTCACGCGGCTGCCGAGGGAGACTGCGTTCGTGATCTCCTTCGTCTCGACGATCTCGGCGTGGTCAATGAGGTCCTGCACCTCGGCGATGCGGGAATAGAGCTTGCCCTGTTCGGTCTTCGCCTCGTCGTATTCGCTGTTTTCGGAGAGGTCGCCGAAAGAGCGGGCCTCCTTGATCTGCTCGGAGACTTCGCGCTCGCGGACGGTCTCGAGATAGTTGAGTTCTTTTTTGAGGTCGTCCAGACGGGCCTGGCTCATTTTATATCTTGCTTCGATCGCCATTGTCTTCATCCTTCCTGTATATCAAAACGGATTATACATTTAATATCATTTCCGCGCGGTTTTCGCCGGGCGGGGCGGTGTTTGCTCGGTCTGACCGGCCTTGCCTGCGCCGGTTTGCCGCCATTTTGCCCACAAAATGAACAAAATGGCGTGTTTTGCTGTGTTCAATAGGGAATATTATAGTGAGAAAAAGCAGACGTGTCAAGTCAATTCGCGTATCAGCCGCCAATTTCATCCTTTAACGTGCTGATCGCCGCCTGCAGCTGCGCGTCCGCGTCGTGCGCGAGCTGACCGCTGAGGAGCTTGTTTTCGTCGTCCTCGCTCAGTGCGGCCGGCACATCCGGGGTCAAGCCGCCCTGCTCCGCGAGGTCCACGCGCTTCGGCGTGAGGTAGCCCTCCGTCGAGATGTGGACCGCGGTGCTGTCCCCGAGATCGATGGTGATCTGGCTGCGGGACTTGCCGCTCGTCTTCGCGCCGACGGTCTTGGCCCAGTTGTATTCGGAGAGGACCGCCGCGAAATACTCGGCCGCGCTGTAGGTGTTCTCGTCGATGAGCACCGTCATCGGGAGCTTCACGCAGCTCGCGTCCGATTTTTTTACAGTCTCGGTGCCGTCCTCGTCGCGGGAGACGAACATCTCCCCCTCCGGGAGGATGTGGTCGAGCGCCTTTAAAAGCTCCTTGAGCAGGCCGCCGGGGTTGCCGCGGACGTCGAAAACGATGCCCTTTGCCCCCTGCTGCTGTAGGCTGTCCACTGCCGCGATGATTTCGTCGCCCGCGCCGCTTTCAAAGTTGTTGATCGCGACATAGCCGATACCGTCCGGGAGCAGCTCGTAGCTCACAGGCGTGGTGTAGATCTGCTCGTTGGAGACGGTCACGCGCCGCTCGCTGCCGTCGGCGACGAGCAGGCCGAGCTGGAAGTCGCCCTTCTGCGCGGTGAAAAGCGCGTGGATTTGATCCGCGTTTTTCCCCTTGAGCGAGGTGTCGCCGATTGAGGTCAGCCGGTCGCCGATCTGGACGCCCGCCCGCGAGGCGGGGGTGTCCTTGCGCACGACGGCAACCGCGTACAGGCCGCTGGCATCGTCCTTTTTGATGGTCACGCCGATGCCGCTGTAGCTGTTGCTGCTGAACTCCTGCATGCGCTTGTACTCGTCGGCGTTGAGGTACATGCTCCACTTGTCGCCCGTGGCGTAGACCATGCCGGTGTAGGCGCCGTCGGCGATCTGCTGCATATCCGCGTCGCCGACGTACTGCCGGTCGATGATGTTGTAGACCCGCGAAAACTTCCGCGCGGCGGCGTAGCTGTCAAAGCCGCCGAACTGCGCGCAGTAGAAGCCGAGCAGACAGGCGGCGCCGATCGCGGCGCCCGCGATTCCGGCACAAATCAGCGCCGGCAGGTGAAAGGTTTTTTTCATGCTTTTTGCCTCCCCGGGCGACCATGTAAACAGTCTCCCGCATAGCTTATGTTCCGAGAGCCCAAATTAGCCGGGCAGATTTCTCTGCCCGGCTGACTGCGCTGATATGCAGATTTTAGAAATAGGACGCCGGATTGACGAGACTGCCGTTGATGCGGATTTCGAAGTGGCAGTGCGGGCCGGTGGACCAGCCGGTGGAACCGACATAGCCGATGGTCGAGCCCTTGGACACGCTCTGGCCGGCGGAGCAGCCGAGCTTGCTCATGTGGGCATAGAGCGTCGAGGTGCCGTTGCCGTGGCTGATGACGACATAGTTGCCGTAAGAGGAACTGTAGGTCGCGGTGAGGACCGTGCCGGAATCCGCGGCGACGATCGTCGAGCCGGAGCCCGCGGAAATGTCGATGCCGGAGTGGAACTTCGTTGTGCCGAAGATCGGGTGGACGCGGTAGCCGAAGGACGAGGAGATCGTGTGGCTTGCGGGAACAGGCCAAGTGAACTGACCTGTGCCGTTCGTAACCGTGTAGCTCGTGCCGTTTTTCTTTGCGGCTTCGGCGGCAGCCCTCTGCTGGGCTTCGAGCGCGGCGACCTGCTGGTCGATCTGGCTGCGGATGGCAGCCTCCTGCGTCTCCTCGGCCTCATACTGCTGCTTGAAGGCTTCAATGTTGCTCTCGAGGCTCGCGATGACCTGGTTGGCCTGCGCGATCTGCGCTTCGAGATCGGCTTTTTTTGCGTCGAGCTCGACCTTGGTCTGCTTCTGCTCGTTCTGGGTCTGCTCGTATTCGTTCTTGACGGTCTCGACCTCCTGGCGCGCGGCGGTGTACTTGTCCTCAAGCTCCTTGTCGTTCGTCATGATGGCGGAAATGTCGTTGATTTTGGAAAGCAGGTCCGAAAAATCGGCCGACTGAAAGATGATCGCGACATATGTAAGGCTCGGGGTCTCTTCCATTGCGCGCATTCGCTTTTCGAGGGCTTCCTTTTGCTCGTCCTCGGCGGCCTGCGCCTTTTTGAGTTCCTCGGCCTTTTCGGAGATCAGCTTGTCGTAAGCGGCGATCTGCTCGTTGATGTTGTCGATCTCCTGCTGGGCGAGCTGGTTTTTCTCGTCGAGCTCCGCCTTCTGCGCCTGCGTGTCGCTGACCTGTCCCTTGGCGCTGTCGATCTGGGACTGGAGCGCGGTCTTCTGCTGCGCGATGGCGGACTGGTTGTTTTTGAGCGCGTCGATGTCGGACTGGGACACGGCCCACGCGCTGCTGATCGCACCGAGAATCAGAGTTGCCACAAAAATGACGGCGAGAATGATGCATACGATGGATATGAATTTCTTGTTTCGCATTGTCTGGATGTTACCTCCTTCATCGAAGCTGGGTCGCTTTGGGTGCAAGAGAGCTCTCAGTGAAAACTCAGACCTTCAGATAGTTGCGGATGGCGATCGCGCCGCCGAACGCGCCGACGACCACGCCCACGCCAAGAAACACAAGACCGACGTCCAGTGCAAGGTCCGTGAAGGGCATGACGGTCAGAACATTGATGAACTTGCCGGCGATGGTGCCCATGATCTTTTCGGTGATGAGCGTATAGATGCCCCACTGCAGCCCGAAGGCAATCGCCGCGCCGAGTACGCCGAGGGTAAGGCCCTCAATGACGAAGGGCGTGCGAATGAAGCTGTTGGTCGCGCCGACCATCTTCATGATTGCGATCTCCTCCCTGCG
>JAKOSQ010000152.1 GCA_029777215.1 Bacillota bacterium | reverse complement strand
GTCACGGCGGCGCTGATCGCGGCGGGCTGCAACCCGTGGCTCGCGTGTCTGATCGCGGCGCTCGCGGGCGCGGCAATGGGCTGCGTCACGGGCATTTTGCACGTCCGTCTCGGCATCACGGACCTTCTCTCCGGCATCCTCGTGATGACGGCGGCGTGGAGCGTGAACCTCATCATCACGGGCGGCAAGGCCATTTTGCAGTTTTTCAATCTTCCGACCATCTTCACCGCCGGCCCGGCGACACTGCTCACCGGCCCGCTCGAGCCGCACCGCCAGCTCATTGTCGCCTTCCTCATTGCCGTCATCCTCAAGCTGCTGCTCGACGGCTTTCTCAAGACGAAGTCGGGCCTTTTGCTGCGCGCTGGCGGCGACAACAGCCGCTTTGTGACGAGTCTCGGCCGGAACCCCGGCAGTGTCAAAATTCTCGGCCTTGCCATCGGCAACGCCTGCACTGCGCTCTCCGGCTCCGTGCTTGCGCAGGTACCGCAAAACGCGGACATCAACTCCGGCAAGGGCATGGTCGTCATGGCGCTGGCCTCCGTTATCATCGGCACGGGCGTCTTTGGCCGTTTGAGCTTCCTCAAGGCGACCACCATGGCGATGCTCGGCGCGATCCTCTACAAGGCGTGCCTGCAGGTTGCGCTGCAGCTCGGTCTGCCCTCGAGCTATTTGAAGCTCCTCATGGCCGTCCTTCTGACGCTCGCCATTGTCTCCCAGAAGCTCGGCAAGAAAGGAGAGCCCGAACATGTCTGAACAGTCTTTCGTGGAACTGCGGCACATCCGCAAGGTCTTCAATCCCGGCTCCGTCAACGAGTCTCTGCTCTTTGACGACTTTGATTTTTCCGTTGAGCGCGGGCAGTTCATCTCCGTCGTCGGCTCGAACGGCAGCGGCAAGACAACGCTTTTGAACCTTCTCTGCGGCAGCCTCAAGCCCACCGCCGGGACCATCTCCGTTGCGGGCAGGGACATCACAAAGATGCCGGAGCACCGGCGCTCTGCGTTCATCGGCAGGGTTTTTCAGGACCCGTCCGTCGGCGCGTGCGGCAGCCTGACTATTTTGGAGAACATGGCGCTCGCGGACAACAAGGGCCGCGCCTACAATCTCGCGCCGGGCGTGTCCAAAAAGCGCGAGGAATTTTATAAAGAACAGCTCTCGCTGCTGCACCTCGGGCTGGAGGACAAGCTCGACATGCCGGTGGGCCTGCTCTCCGGCGGACAGCGGCAGGCACTCGCGCTGCTTTTATCGACGCTCACGCCCGTCGATCTGCTGATCCTCGACGAGCACACGGCGGCGCTCGACCCGAAATCCTCGGAGAACGTCATGGAGCTGACGGAAAAGTTCGTCCGCGAAAAGCAGCTCACGGCCATCATGGTGACGCACAATCTGCGCTACGCCGTGGCCTACGGCGATCGCCTCGTGATGATGCACCAGGGCCAGGTCGTCAAGGATGCCGCGGGCGCGGACAAGGAAGCGTGCAAGGTCGACGACCTGCTGAAAATTTTCAACGAAATCTCCATCGAGTGCGGCAACTGAAAAAAGCGTCCGTTCTGCCAATGCAGAACGGACGCTTTTTGCTGTTCTAAAAGTCTCGCAGAGTTCGCGCCGCAGGCGTTCCCGGTTTTGATTCGTTTTAGTATGCAACGCCCCACACGACCATCTTCGTCGCGGGCTTGCCGCAAACGGGGCAGACGTCGCCGACGTGCTCCTGCTCAAAGGGGATGCAGCGGGACGAGACGCCCGCCTTTTCCTTCATGGCCATTTCGCAGGCGAGATCGCCGCACCACATGGTCTTGATAAAGCCGCCGTTTTCCTTTTCGGCGATGGCCTTGACCTCATCGAGCGTCGTCGCGGTGTAGGTGTGCTCGTCGAGGTTTTTCCTGGCCTTTTCGTACATGCCCTTCTGCACGTCGCCAAGCAGCTCGGGGATGCGGGCTTCGAGCTCCTCAAGCGGGACGACGATCTTCTCGCCGTTGTCGCGGCGGACCGCGACGCAGTGGCCGGCCTCGATGTCCTTCGGACCGATTTCGACGCGGAGAGGCACGCCCTTCATCTCGTACTGCGCGAACTTCCAGCCGGGGCTGTTGTCCGAGAAGTCGCCGCGGACGCGGAGACCCGCGGCCTTGAGGCGCGCGATGAGCTCGTCCGCCTTTTCGGTGACGCCGGGCTTGTGGCTCGCGACAGGGATAACGATGACCTGGATGGGCGCGACCTGCGGCGGGAGGACGAGGCCGTTGTTGTCGCCGTGCGTCATGATAATGCCGCCGATGATGCGGGTGGAGAGACCCCAGGAGGTCTGGTGGGGAATGGCGGGCTTGTTTTCCTTATCCGAGAAGGTGATGCCGAAGGCGCGGGCGAAGCCGTCCCCGAAATAGTGGCTCGTGCCGGACTGCAGGGCCTTGTGATCGTGCATCATGCACTCGATGGTGTAGGTGCGCTCCGCGCCGGCGAACTTTTCCTTGTCGGTCTTGCAGCCGCGGACGACGGGCATTGCGAGGTAGTTTTCGCACAGATCCGCGTAGGTCTCGAGCTGCTGCTCGGTCTCCTTGATGGCTTCCTCGGGCGTCGCGTGGAGGGTGTGGCCCTCCTGCCAGAGAAATTCGCGGCCGCGCAGGAAGGGTCGGGTCGTCTTTTCCCAGCGGAGGACGGAGCACCACTGGTTATAGAGCAGCGGCAGATCGCGCCACGAGTGAACGATGTGGCTCCAGTGGTCGCAGAAAAGCGTTTCGGAGGTCGGGCGGATGCAGAGCTTTTCCGGCAGCTCCTCGCTGCCGCCGAGCGTGACCCACGCGCACTCAGGCGCGAAGCCCTCGACGTGGTCCTTTTCCTTTTGCAGCAGGCTCTCGGGGATGAGCATCGGCATGGATACGTTCTCGTGGCCGGTAGCTTTAAATTTTGCGTCCAGAATGCCCATAATGTTTTCCCAGATCGCGTAGCCATAGGGACGGAGAATGTACAGCCCCTTGACGCCGGAGTAGTCGACAAGCTCCGCCTTGGTGCAGACGTCTGTGAACCACTGGGCAAAATCGACCTCCATATCGGTGATCTGTTCGACCTTTTTATCAGCAGCCATGTTAAAGTTTCGTTCCTTTCGATCGGCGCTATGCCCGGCACGGGGGCCGGACCGTCTGTCGTTAATATTGTATAGTACGGGTCACTACATTTTATCTATTCTGCATGGGCTTGTCAAGAACAAATCCACCCGTCCCGCCGTATGATGGACTGCGATCAAAACGATGGGAGGTAAAGCCCTTGAGCGCATTTGCAAAATTTTACTTCCGCCCGGCCCCGGGCGAGAAGATACACACCGTCGCCGCCGCGCGCGAGGATGAGGCTTCCGGCCTGTTCGGCAGGGTGACGGACGGCGAAAAACCACTCGGCGGCGCGTTCGTGCTGCTCTTTGAGGCGGACGGCCCCGCGGCGGGCCGGCTCGTCTCCGCCGTGACGACGGACGTGGACGGCGAATTTGCCTTTGGCCCGCTCGAGGCGGGCCGGCTCTATCTCGCCAAGATCTACCGCGACGGCGTCAAAATTCGGGAGCTTGAAATTTCCGTGTAGGCGCGCAAAGCCCCGTCCGAAAGGACGGGGCGGCTTTTTTTACATCGCGGTCGCGGCGGCGCTCGCGAGGGCGTTGATGAGCATGTGCAGGAAGATCGGCATCCAGATGCAGTTGGTCTTATCATAGAGCCAGGCGAGAGCGTAGCCTGCGGGGATGTACTCGAGCATGAAGACGAGCGCCGTAGGGTCCTCCTGACCGAGCGCGTACTCCCAGACGTGGTAGAGGGCGAACAGGCCGATCGAGAGGAGATAGGCGAGCGTCTTGTGCTTCATGCGCAGCGAGCCGAAGCACACACCCCGGAACAGCACCTCCTCCACCAGCGGCGCGAGGAAGACGGTGATGCCCATCATCATGCGCGGATAGTCGCGCGTGAGCGCATCGATGGCATCGTTGTTGGCGTTTGAGGCCCCGTCGCCGAGCAGGAGAAAAACGACCGAGGCTGCAAGATAGGTCAGCAGCAGGCAGAGAATGTAGGCGAGAAAAAACGCGAGCGCGTTTTTGGCCCAGTTGTCGCAGAGAATGTCGTAAGCCGTGCGCAGGTAGCGCCAGAAGACGAACAGGCAGAAGACAAAGCCGAACGCGTAGTAGGCGATCGTCGCGTACAGCTCATTGCCGCCTTTGGGCGCGTACTGCAGATACATCGCGACAAACAGCGGCAGCACAAAGACGTGCAGCGGCAGATAGATCCAGCCCGCGATGCGCTGGGGCTTCGAGGTGGTGTCGAGAAAGCCGGTGACGATGATCTTCACGCGTTCACCTTCTTTTTGAGCTCGTAGAGGAAGTTCATGGCCTCAATGGGGGTCATGGTGTCCAGGCTCGCCTCGCGCACGAGGCGCTTAATTTCGTCCGAGCCGACGTCCGTGAAGCTGATCTGCCCCTCGTCCTCGGCGGGTTTCGCCGTGCGGACGACGGTCGGCTGCTTCTCCTCCAGCTCTCTGAGACAGGTCTTCGCGCGCGTGATGACCGCGTCAGGCACGCCCGCGAGCTTCGCGACTTCGATGCCGTAGCTGTCGTCGGCCGCGCCCCGGACGATCTTGCGCAGGAAGATGAGGTCCCCGCCCCGCTTTTTCGCCGTGATGTTGTAGTTGCGCACACCGGGGAGCGCGTCCTCGAGCGCGGAGAGCTCGTGGTAGTGGGTCGCGAACATGGTCTTGGCCCCGAGCTTTTTGCGGTCGGCGCAGTATTCGAGCACCGCGCGGGCGATGGCCATGCCGTCGTAGGTCGAGGTGCCGCGGCCGATCTCGTCCAAAATGAGCAGACTGCGGTTTGTCGCGCTCTGCAAAATGTCCGCGACCTCGGTCATTTCGACCATGAAGGTGCTGCGCCCGCCCGCGAGATCGTCCGACGCGCCGATGCGCGTGAAAACGCGGTCCACAACGCCGATGGTGGCGCTCTTGGCCGGGACATAGCCGCCCATCTGCGCCATGAGGACGATGAGCGCCGTCTGGCGCATGTAGGTTGATTTACCGGCCATGTTCGGGCCGGTAATGATCGCGACGCGGTCGTCGCTGGTGTTTAAAAAGACGTCGTTCGGGACAAAGAGCGTGTCCGTCTGCGTGAGCTCGACGACCGGGTGGCGGCCGGACTGGATGTCGAGCGTCCCGGAGAGATCGACCTCCGGCATGGTGTAGCCGTTTTTGACCGCTACCTCCGCGAGCGAGCACAGCGCGTCGAGCGAGGCTATCGCGTCGGCGGCGGACTGGATGCGCGTGACCTCGGCGGCGACCTTCTGGCGCACCTCGTCGAAGCAGCGGTACTCGATGTCCGCGATGGAGTCGCGCGCGGTGATGAGCGTGTTTTCCAGCGCCTTGAGCTCTTCTGTGTAGAAGCGCTCGCTCGTCGAGAGCGTCTGGCGGCGGATGTAGTCCTCCGGTACGTTTTCCGAAAACGCGCGCGGAATGTCGATGTAGTAGCCGAAGACGCGGTTGTAGCCGACCTTGAGCTTTTTGACGCCGGTGCGCTCGCGCTCGCGCTGCTCGAGCTCCGAGATCATCTGCGCGCCGTTGTCGCGGACGTTGCGGAGCCGGTCGACCTCCTCGGAGTAGCCCGTGCGGAGGATGCCGCCCTCGCGGACGGAAAACGGCGGCTCGTCGCAGATCGCGCGCTCGATGAGAGCGGAAATTTCCGCGACCGGGTCGGCGGCGGCGATCTCACAGAGCTCGCGGCTCTTTTTGCCGTCAAGCAGCTTCGCGAGCGTCGGCAGCGCCGCGCAGTAGCGGCCCAGGGCCTGCAGATCGCGGCCGTTCGCGGTGCCGTACACCGCCCGGCCCACGAGACGCTGAATGTCGCCGACCTCGCGCAGCGTCTCGATGAGCTCGCCGCGCGTGACGTTATCTTCAAAGAGCTCCTGCACGGCGCTCTGGCGGCGGCGAATATTCGTCGGGGACAGCAGCGGCCGCTCGACCCAGGCGCGCAGAAGCCTGCCGCCCATTGGCGTTTTCGTCTTGTCGAGGACCCAGAGGAGGCTGCCCTTTTTCTCGCCCGTGCGGAGGTTTTCGGTGAGCTCCAGATTGCGGCGCGTCGTGTAGTCGAGCTCCATGTAGCGCCCGGCGGAGAAGACGTCGAGCGTGTTGATGTGGGAGATGTCAAACTTCTGCGTTTCGAGGATGTAGCTGAGCAGCCCCCCGACCGCGCGCACCGCCGCCGGCTCGCCCCCGAGGCCGAGCGCGTCGACGTCCGGGGCGTTGAAGTGCTCACAGGCGGACGCCGCGCCCTCCATATAGTCGAAGCGCTCGCTGCCGTCCTCAAGCATGCACTCGAGTTTTTTCGTGAGAAAGTCGCAAAGCAGCTCGTTTTTCTGCGCGCCGTCGCTCAAAACTGCCTCGCGCGGCAGAAAGCGCGAGAGCTCGTTCAAAACGTGGCGGACCGGGTCCTCCGCGAAAGCGGAGACGCAAAATTCGCCGGTCGAGACGTCGCAGAACGCCGCCGCGCCCGCCATCTCGTCGAGGTAGACGGCGCAAACGTAGTTCGAGCGGCCCTCCTCGAGCATGGAGCTCTCCGTGACCGTGCCGGGCGTGATGATGCGGATGACGTCGCGGTCCACCAAACCTTTGGCGAGCGCAGGATCCTCGAGCTGCTCGCAGATGGCGACCTTGTAGCCTTTTTGGATGAGGCGGGCAATGTAGGCTTCGCAGGAGTGGTAGGGGATGCCGCACATCGGCGTGCGCTCCTCCGGGTTTTCGACGGTGCGGTCGCGCGTCGTCAGCGCCAGCTCGAGCTCGCGCGAGGCCGTTACCGCGTCCTCGTCGAACATCTCATAAAAGTCGCCGAGGCGGAAAAAGAGCAGGCAGTCGCCGTACTGGGCCTTAATGCGGTTATATTGCTTTTTCATGGGCGTAAGTTCTGCCATTTTTGCCTCCAAATTTTCGAATTGCCGCGACAATCGCGGAAGGGTCGCGTCCGACAGGGCGCGAAAGGGGCCGCGGGGGCTTCGCCATTGCGCTTTAGGCGAGCTCGCCTCTCAGAGCCCAGGTGTTGCAGTCCGTAATTTTAACCTCCGCAAAGGAGCCGATCATCGTCTCCGGCGCTTCCACGCGGACGAGCCGCCCACCCAGCGTCCGGGACGTGAGGATGCCCGGCTCCTTGTCCTTGCCGTCAAAGAGCACCCGCTCGGTCTTGCCGACGTAGGCCCGGTGCTTTTCCTCGGAGATGCGGTTTTGCGTCTCGACAAGGCGGTCGAAGCGCTCCTGCTTTTCCTCGTGCGTCGCCGTGTCCTCCATCGCCGCCGCCTTTGTGCCGGGGCGCGGGGAATAGAGGAACGTGAACATCGCATCGTAGCGCACGCGCTCGATGAGCTTGAGCGTTTCCTCAAAGTCTTCCTCCGTCTCACCGGGAAAGCCGACGATGATGTCCGTCGTGAGGACGACGTCCGGGACGTATTCGCGCAGCTTATCGACCTGCGCGAGATATTTTTCGCTGTCGTAGTGGCGGTTCATGGCCTTTAAAATCCGGTCGCTGCCGGACTGCAGCGGGAGGTGCAGGTGCTTTTCGCACTTTTGGCAGTCGCGCATCGCGGCAAACAGCGCCTCGGTTGCGTCCTTCGGGTGGGAGGTCATGAAGCGCACAATAAAGTCGCCGTCGATGGCGCAGACCGCGCGCAGAAGCGAGGCAAAATCCGTCTCCCCGCCGAGGTCCCTGCCGTAGGAGTTGACGTTTTGGCCCAAAAGGGTGATGTCCTTGTAGCCCGCCGCGGCGAGACTTTTCGCCTCGGCCAGAATTTCCTCCGGGCGGCGCGAGCGCTCGCGGTCGCGCGTGTAGGGGACGATGCAGTAGGTGCAGAAATTGTTGCAGCCGTTCATGACGGTGAGCCAGGCCTTGACGGTATCCGTGCGCAGATGCGGCACGCCCTCCGCGACGCAGCCGTCGCCGCTGCCGGGTTCAAAGACGCGCTTTTTGTGCGAAAGCGCCGTTTGCAGGAGCTCCGGGAAGCGCCAGAGCTCGTCCGGCCCGAAAACGAGGCTCACGAGCGGGAAAGAGCGCTTGATCTTGTCGACGACCTCCGGCTGCTTTGCCATGCAGCCGCAGACCGCGATGAGCTGGTCGGGCTTGGCCTTTTTGGTGTGCGTCAAAGCGCCGAGGTTTCCGAAAACGCGCTGCTCCGCATGCTCGCGGACGGCGCAGGTGTTCATGATGATGACGTCCGCGAGATATTCGTCGGTCGTCATCTCGTAGCCGGCGGCGGCGAGGTAGCCGCGCAGCTTTTCGCTGTCCTCCTCGTTTTGCTGGCAGCCGTAGGTGTCGACGAGGGCATAGCGCGCCCCGGTGGCCTCGGCCTTCATTTTCGCGCACAGGGCGAGCTGTTTTTCGATTTCGGACTGGGGTATCTCTTTTCTCATGTTTCTGTATCCTCATATAGGTTTTTTCGCAATAGAGTTATAATATCATTTTGGTGTTTCATTTTCAAGATTTTTACGTTATAATGCGAATATCAGAAAACCGCTGAAAGGACCGCCGAACATGCCCGAGATTAACATTCTCTCCCCCCACGTCGCAGACCTCATCGCCGCGGGCGAGGTCGTCGAGCGCCCCGCCTCCGTCATCAAGGAGCTGTGCGAAAACGCCTTTGACGCGGGAGCGAAAAACGTCACCGTCGAAATTCGCGGCGGCGGCACATCGCTCATCCGCGTGACGGACGACGGCAGCGGCATGCTGCCCGAGGACGCGGGCGTCTGTTTTCTGCGCCACGCGACGAGCAAGCTGCAAAACGAGCGGGGACTCGAGGCCATCGGCACCTTCGGCTTTCGCGGCGAGGCGCTCGCGGCGATCTCCGCCGTCTCGCACATCGAGCTCACGACGCGCAGGCGCGGCGCAAGCGAGGGCGTGCGCATGAGTGTTGACGCGGGAGACATCGAGATGATGGACCCCTGCGGCTGTCCGGAGGGCACGACGATGAGCGTCCGCGACCTTTTTTTCAACACCCCGGCGCGGCTCAAATTTTTAAAATCCGACCGGACCGAAACCTCGGCCTGCCTCTCGGCGGCGCTGCGCTGCGCGCTCGGAAGGCCGGACATTTCGCTGCGCTTCATCAAAGACGGCGAGGAGGCTTTCTTTGCGCCCGGGGACGGCAAGCTTGTCTCGGCGGTGTACAGCCTGCTGGGCCGCGAAACGGCGCTCGACTTTTTAGAAATCTCGGGCGAAAACGAGGGCATTGCCGCCTCCGGCTTCGTGTCCTCGCCCCGCGCGGCGCACGGGAACCGCGCCAAACAGTTTTTCTTCTGCAACGGGCGGCCTATCCGCTCCCAGCTGCTGCAGGCCGCCGTGGAGCAGGCCTACAAAAACACGCTCCTGACCGGGCGTTACCCCGCCTGTGTCGTCTACCTCACGCTCTCGCCCGCCGCTGTGGATGTGAACGTTCACCCGGCAAAAACCGAAGTGAAGTTCCGAGACGAGCGCAAAGCCTTCGACGCGGTCTACTACGCGGTCCTCTCGGCACTGGAGGCCTCCCGCGCGCCCGCACCGCGCGCCGCGACGCAGCCGTCACCGACCGCCGCCGCCCCGAACAAGGACTTTTATAAGACCATGCGCGCGGACGAGTTCCGCGAAAAATATACCGGCCCCGCCGCCCCGAAGACGGGCAGCCGCGCCCCGGCCCCCGCGCCGCGCACCGCGCCCGAAAAGGGCACCCTCGGCTGGAACCGCGCGCCCGCTGCTTCGGACAGCCGTGTGCGCGAGAGCGAGACGCCCTATGCGCTGTCGAAGCAGGAGCCCGCGCGCCCGCGCGTGCCGTCGAAGCCCGCCCCGGCGCCTGTTTTCGTGACGGGTCCGGAGGACGACGGGTCCGAAGCACACACGCCCGCGCCGCTCG